>NZ_JAKGTN010000020.1:0-106958 GCF_021568915.1 Vibrio sp. McD22-P3 | reverse complement strand
GGCTTCGGTGGCAAGATTATCGGCATGACAACATTCGGTGAATCTGCGCCAGCGGGTGAGCTGTTTAAGATGTTTGGCTTCACAACTGAAAACGTTGTAGCGACTGCGAAATCGCTACTGGCGTAAGTGCTTTTGTACGGTATAAGAAGTGAGATGTTTCTCTTATGCCGTACAACCTGCCTCAAGAATCGACAGTCATCCCTCTCATCAATACACATTATGAATGTGATTTTTTGAGCCACATTTACCTTTATAGTGTTAATATTATTTAACCGCTCGTGTATGCCTAGAATGATCAGTTTCTAAATAAGATTACCTTTCGATGGAAATATCTTATCTCTTGCCTAATTAAAAGCAATATATCAGAAAATAACAGCGAATAATTTATCCACGATTCACATTAACCTTTTGAGAAAGTATGTTATCTAGACATTGCTCATTATAAATGGACAATGACGGATATTTTGTTGTGTGTAATAAGTCGTAGAGCACTGCAGGAAATTAGAAATAATGTTCGAAACAACACGAATAAGATTGATGCTTCATATGGCAGATGTCTACATTAACGGCCCTTTGAGGCATAAAGGTGCTAAAAATATCCATAAACAACTCACCCGAAGCCAAGAGCAAGCTCTAGACTGCTTGTTCAAGCGATGGTCTCCAAGTCCTCTTCATGTATGGAACTTAGTCGATCCACACCATACATTTGACCCTGAAGAAATCAAAGTTATTGAGCAAGTAGTCACTATTATCGGTGCTGATTCATTCCAAGCAGATATAGATAAAGTAAAACAATTTCTATGATAATAGAATGATTTATAGGTGCTGTTTGACATTAATATAATGTGATAAAAACGTTACCTATCTATCAAATTTCTTTAATGTGAATAAGAATTATCTTTTTGTGTTACATCTTTGCGTAAAAAATACTTTTGAATCAAACGGAGTTAATTCTCCAGTTTAATCACAATAAAAAGATGCAGGCACAACATGTTAACTATTAATAAAACGAAAATAGCACTACTAATTAGTACGGGCATACTTAGCTCTACTATTGTTCAGTCATCCTATGCAGCTAACGTTCCAGCCGGAACTAAACTAGCAAAAAAACAAGAATTTGTACGAGGTAACGGTACCGAAGTGGCAACCATTGACCCTCAAAAGTCAGAAGGCGTTCCAGAGTCAAACGTCATTCGTGATTTGTTGGAAGGTCTGGTGACACAGGATGCCAATGGTGAAACCATTCCGGGTGTGGCCGAATCTTGGGATACTCCTGACAATAAGACCTTCACTTTCCACCTCCGTCACAATGCTAAATGGTCCAATGGCGATCCTGTGACCGCGGGAGATTTCGTCTACAGTTTCCGCCGAGCAGTGGATCCGAAAACTGCGTCACCTTACGCTTGGTATCTTTCCTCAACCAAGATGAAAAACGCGCAAGATATTATTGAAGGTAAGAAAGATATATCTGAATTAGGTGTTGAGGCCGTTGACGACTACACACTGAAAGTCACATTGGATACCGAAGTACCTTATTTCGTTAAGATGTTGGCTCACACCACTATGATGCCTGTACATAAAGCGACAATTGAAAAATGGGGCGAGAAGTGGACCAAACCGGAGCACTTTGTTGGTAATGGCGCATACCTTCCGGAAAAGTGGGTGGTGAATGAGCGATTAGAGCTGAAGCGAAATCCTAATTACTGGGATAATGAACACACAGTGATAAACAAAGTCACTTTCTTGCCTATTGAGGATCAAGTCGCTGAAATGAACCGTTTCCTGTCGGGTGAAATTCAGATGACCAACGAAGTGCCAAACGAGCATTTCCATCGCCTTCAAAAAGAGTATCCGCAGGATGTCGCCATCAAGGGCAACTTATGCAGCTATTACTATCAGTTCAACGCAATGAAAGCACCGTTTAACGATGTAAGAGTCCGCAAAGCACTGTCTTATGCTATTGACCGTGACATTATTACTAAAGCCATTTTAGGGCAGGGACAGAAACCCGCTTACTTCCTAACGCCAGAAATCACCGCGGGATTTTCGCCACAATTGCCGGAATACGGCAAGCTAACGCAAAAACAAAGAGATGAGAAAGCGCGGGCGTTGCTGGCAGAGGCTGGTTACGATAAAGACCACCCGCTAGATTTCAGCCTGCTGTATAACACGTCGGGAAATCACAAGAAAATTGCGGTAGCTATTTCGTCGATGTGGAAGAAAAAACTCGGGGTTAATGTTCACCTGGAGAACCAAGAATGGAAGTCTTACCTAGCGAGTAGGGACCAAGGCAACTTTGACGTCACGCGTGCTGCGTGGTGTGGAGACTACAACGAAGCATCGACCTTCTTAACTTTGATGATGAGCGATAACGTCAATGGTGGTGTTCATTATAAGAGTCCAGCTTATGATGCCATTATCGACAAAGCCCTCAACTCAAAATCCGAGTCTGAGCGCACTCAGCTCTACTATGACGCAGAGGCACAACTGTCGAAAGACATGCCTTTAGCTCCAATCTATCAATACGTGACGACACGTCTCGTTTCACCTCAACTTGGCGGTTATCCCGAAGGGAACGCGGAAGACAAGATCTACGCAAAAGACCTTTACATCAAAGCTAAGTAATCATTGTTAAAAAGTCAGCAAGGACTCTGTATGTGATCGTACATGCAGTGTCCTTCTGTTATTCATAATTTCAAACTGGACACGTTTATGATTAAGTTCATCATGAAGCGGATATTGGAAGCAATACCAACGTTATTGGTGTTGATCACCGTATCTTTTTTTCTGATGCGTTTTGCACCGGGTAACCCTTTTTCAAGTGAACGCCCACTTCCCCCTGAAGTCATGGCAAATATTGAAGCTAAATATGGCCTAGACAAGCCAGTATTTGAGCAGTACACGACCTACCTATCTAATGTCCTCCATGGAGATTTTGGTCCCTCATTCAAGTATCAAGATTACACGGTTAACGAATTGATCGCTGTGGCACTGCCGGTATCGGCGAAAGTGGGGTTAGTCGCGTTTATCTTTACCCTCATTATGGGAGTCACAGTCGGTACGATTGCCGCCTTAAAGCAAAATACCTGGGTCGATTACACCATTATGTCGACCGCGATGTTAGGTGTCGTGATGCCATCCTTCGTGTTAGCTCCGGCACTGATTTACTTGTTCTCACTGCACTGGCACCTGTTTCCAGCAGGGGGGTGGCACGACGGTGGTCTGAAGTACATTGTACTACCCGTTATCGGGATGTCGCTTTTGTATGTGGCGACCTTCGCTCGTATCACTAGAGGCAGCATGATAGAAACGCTCAATAGTAATTTCATTCGTACAGCGCGAGCCAAAGGGCTGAGTTATTCCTACATCGTTCTTAAGCATGCGTTAAAGCCTGCTTTACTGCCTGTAGTGTCGTATATGGGGCCTGCTTTTGTCGGCATTATTACTGGCTCCGTTGTTATCGAAACTATTTTTGGCTTACCGGGTATCGGCAAGCTGTTTGTTAACGCGGCTTTTAATCGAGACTATTCGTTAGTGATGGGAGTGACCATTCTGATTGGTTTCCTCTTCATTCTATTCAACGCCATCGTGGATATTTTGCTTGCGATGATCGACCCGAAAATTCGTTACTGAGGAAGTGAGTGATGCTAACGAAAAAAGAAAACTTGGAAGCTGTCGAGAAGTTTTCAGAAAGTTTAGAAATTGAAGGTCGAAGTTTGTGGCAAGACGCGCGAATTCGTTTTATGCGAAACAAAGCTGCGATGGTGAGTTTGTTGATTCTGTTTGTAATGACCATGGCAGTGATTTTCCTTCCTATGGTTGCAAGTTACACCTTTGATGATACGGATTGGTATGCCATGCACGCTGCACCAAGTGCAGAGCACTGGTTTGGGACAGATAGCCTAGGACGAGATCTCTATGTGCGAACGCTAATCGGTGGGCGTATTTCATTGATGGTTGGTGTGCTCGGTGCTCTGGTTGCTGTGCTTATTGGGACTTTGTATGGGGCGACCTCTGGATTTATCGGAGGCAGAGTGGACCGCGTGATGATGCGTGTGCTTGAAATTCTCTATGCAGTGCCATTTATGTTTCTGGTGATCGTGTTAGTAACCTTCTTTGGTCGCAACATCGTGCTGATTTTTGTCGCTATCGGCGCAATTGCATGGTTGGACATGGCCCGAATAGTACGTGGTCAAACGTTAAGTCTTCGTAGTAAAGAGTTTATCGAGGCAGCTCATGTCAGTGGTGTGAGCAACTGGCGAATCATTACACGCCATATTGTGCCGAATGTATTGGGTATTGTTGCGGTTTATTCGACACTACTTATTCCGAGCATGATTTTAACCGAGTCGTTCCTATCGTTCCTTGGATTAGGCGTGCAAGAGCCAATGACAAGTTGGGGGGCGCTGCTGCAGGAAGGGTCTCAGACAATGGAAGTGGCTATTTGGCAACTGACTTTCCCTGCTATTTTCATGGTGGTCACACTATTTTGCTTTAACTACGTTGGCGATGGTCTTCGTGACGCGCTGGATCCGAAAGACAGATAGTCGTGACTAAGGAAAAATAATGAGTTTATTAGATGTAAAAGATCTGCGAGTTGAGTTTAAGACGCAGGATGGCTTAGTGACGGCAGTGAATGACCTCAACTTCGCGTTAAACCAAGGCGAAACGTTGGGGATCGTCGGCGAGTCTGGTTCCGGTAAGTCACAAACCGTTTTCTCGATTATGGGTTTACTGGCAAAAAATGGCATTGTCTCTGGTAGTGCTAAATTTGAAGGTCGTGAAATTCTTAATCTGTCTGAAAAAGAACTGAATAAAGTTCGTGCAGAACAGATTGCAATGATCTTCCAAGACCCAATGACTTCTCTCAATCCATACATGAAGGTCAGTGACCAATTGATGGAAGTCCTGATGCTGCACAAAGGGATGGGTAAAACGGAGGCGCTTGAAGAATCTGTGCGCATGCTAGAGGCGGTGAAGATTCCTGAAGCCCGTAAGCGTATCTCGATGTACCCTCATGAATTTTCAGGAGGTATGCGCCAACGCGTGATGATCGCCATGGCTCTGTTGTGTCGCCCTAAGCTGTTGATCGCCGATGAGCCCACCACTGCGTTGGACGTAACAGTTCAAGCACAGATCATGGACCTATTGAATGAGCTGAAAACTGAGTTCAATACGGCGATCATTATGATTACCCATGATTTGGGTGTAGTCGCTGGTTCCTGCGACAAGGTATTGGTTATGTATGCAGGCCGTACCATGGAGTATGGAACTGTGGATGATATTTTCTATAACCCAAGTCATCCTTATGCAGAGGGCCTGCTCAAGGCTATTCCTCGATTGGACACGGAAGGGGAGAGACTCCCTACTATTCCCGGCAATCCACCTAACTTGCTTCGCTTACCACCGGGCTGTCCTTATCAAGAACGTTGCCATCGTGCTATTCCACAGTGCAGCGTTACGGCGCCAGCGTTAGAGAACTTTGCCGATAATCGCCAGCGAGCCTGCTTCTCTGATTGGGAGACTTGGACCAAATGAATGCTATGAAAGATAACAAAAACCTGCTGTTAGATGTAAAACAGCTCAAAGTACACTTCAGCATTGCTTCGAAATCCGCATGGCCTTGGAGTAAGGCTTCTCAGTTGAAAGCGGTCGATGGAGTCAATGTCCGTCTTTATGAAGGAGAAACGCTCGGAGTAGTGGGTGAGTCAGGTTGCGGTAAATCCACATTCGCACGAGCGATAATTGGTTTAGTTGAAGCTACAGATGGTGAGGTGGTCTGGCTTGGGAATGACCTTACTAAAATGCACTCTGTGCAGCGCAGGGAAACGCGCAAGGAAATCCAGATGATTTTCCAAGATCCGTTGGCGTCTCTCAATCCTCGCATGACAGTAGGAGATATCATTGCTGAGCCCCTAGAGACATTTTATCCTGAGCTTGGCAAACAAGAAGTGAAGCAACGCGTTAAAGAAATGATGGCGAAAGTCGGTTTATTACCTAATGTGATTAATCGCTACCCCCATGAGTTTTCTGGTGGTCAGTGTCAGCGTATCGGTATCGCCCGAGCACTGATTCTGCGTCCCAAGATGATCATCTGCGATGAGCCAGTATCAGCATTGGATGTATCGATTCAAGCACAGGTAGTGAATTTATTGAAAGCACTACAAAAGGAACTAGGACTGAGTTTGGTCTTTATTGCTCACGATCTGTCAGTAGTCAAACACATATCAGACCGAGTGTTGGTGATGTATTTAGGAAACGCGGTAGAGTTGGGAGAGTCAGAGGCGTTGTTTGCTGAGCCAAAGCACCCTTATACTCGAGCTTTGATGTCAGCGGTACCAATACCAGATCCTCACATTGAGCGCTCGAAAACCATCGAGATGTTGGAAGGGGATTTGCCTTCTCCAATCAATCCACCTTCAGGTTGTGTGTTCCGTACTCGCTGCCCACTAGCCAATGAAACCTGCGCCAAGGAAAAGCCGATACTAACTGGTGACGAAGCGCACTCGGTATCTTGCCTGTTAGCATAATAAAACGGCGGCAGTGACTCTGCCGCCTTTATGCAGCGTTTTTATCGTCTCCATACGTAACTTAAACTCAGTCTTATCAACTAGTTCTGCCACCATGGTTCCAATAGTGAGGGAAGATGTAATTCGATGATTCAGCACTGTACTGGTGTTATATCAATGTTATGATGACGCTTTGTGCCAGCGCCGGAGTTACTATGTCTAAACCACTCAACCAATGTATTGTGCCTATGTATCCAACGATACAAGCTCTGGATGTGGAAGGTTTAGAGCCGGGTGAGCATAAATTTTGGTTTGCGGTCGCCACCGACGCCATAGGTCATCCCCAGACGTTGCCCGTTCGTGTGTTCAAGGGCTCTCGCCCTGGAAAACGAATTATGATTACCGCTGGTATCCATGGTGATGAGCAAAACGGGATCCTAACGGCTCAGCAGTTGGCTAGAGAGCTGATTGGTAAAACGAATGCCGGTACGGTCACCATTGTGCCGACAGTGAACCTGTCTGGGATCGCGCGCCACAGTCGTGATTACCACTCCGCTGCTCCGGATAGTTCCACCTCGAATTTGAATCGCGTTTTTCCCGGCAGCCCAGATGGCGATGATGCGAATCGTTTTGCGCACAGCCTTTGGACCAACCTTCTTCAGCCCAACGCCGATCTGGCCATTGATCTGCATTCCCAAACTTCGGGCTCGGCGTATCCACTGTATGTGTTTGCCGATTATCGACTTGATGACGCCATTCGAATGGCGCGTCTGCTGAACCCTGATGTGATTTTAAACGACCCAGGAGACCCAGGCATTCTTGAAACTGTGTATAACCGAGCAGACATTCCCTCAATTACGATTGAAGTTGGAGTCGGGCGCTATTCTGACCTAGACATGGTGCAACGTGCGGTAGATGGGGTGCTGAATATTCTGCGATCGTATCAGTTAATTGATGGTGAAGTGGTGCCGCAAACTCTACCTTGTACAGAGGGCGAGCAAATTGTCAGTATTCGAGCGAATCAAGGTGGGTTTGTGATCTGCCATGTTGAGTTGCTCGATAAGATATCCGAGGGTCAAAAAATAGCGACGCAATACAACAGTTTTGGTGATGTTATCGAAGAGTACTTGTCACCTTCAGACGGCGTGGTGATCAGTCACAATGTAGAGTCGGTAAGAGCACCGGGTTCACTACTTGTTCGGTTAATTAAATAACCGTACGTTTCGAGCGTTCTACGATACGATAGTTTTAAATAACGGCCACAAAAAAGCTCTCTAAATAGAGAGCTTTTTCATGATTTCAAACGGCAAATTGACTAACTCAGCAAAATAGAGGTTTCTAAAAGGTGCTGAGCGTTATCTAGTAGCTGTGGGTAGCTATTCATGATTTGCTTAAATTTGTCATCGATAGAGTCTATGCAAACCAAAGAGTTGAACATCTCTACTGCCTGATCAGGGTTAACACTCAGTGTGTTTTTGAGTGCTTCCAAATTGATATGGTTAGCGTGTTCTACTCTTGTGATTGCTGTGTCGACCATATCGAAGGTAATAGAGTTTATATTTTGTGTCATCGGATAGGTCACTTATATAGTTTTTACTAGAAAAAAGTAAGTCCAGTGCGTCTCGATGATACTGGATAAAAAGTGAGTTTCTTATGACTAAGATCATGTCTTGTTTGATTTTTGGCTGGACGACCTATAACACACTGCTACAACTTAGAAGAAGTAGAACAAATATTAGTGAGTTTAGTTTGGGATAATTTTTATGAATCCATTCACAAGACCAATTAAAGTTGATATTATCAACCATATTCTAAAGCTAATCCTATGCTACTGACACAATCTGGTCATATCAGCATCGACTAGTACGCCCCTAAATCTTTCCAAATAAAGAGCTTTATGAACACTAGGCAGTTGATTTCGCACTATTTGTATATGAATCGCAAATCCTATATTTTCGCGATCATCTTTATTTTTCTCGTTAACTGGCTGCAAGTAGAAATTCCACGCTATATCCAACTGGCGATAGATCTGATTGATGATGCGTCGAGTGACGGTCATCAACAATTGCAAACTTATGTCGCCATCGTAGTGGGCATGTCTGTAGCTATGGTTGTGGTGCGTATTCTGTCTCGAGTGTATGCGCTTAACCCCGGAAGGATTGCAGAAGCTGCACTTAAAAATAGACTGTTAAAACAGCTCAATCGGCTACCAAATAGCTACCACGAGAAGTTTGCATCAGGTCGACTCATTTCTATCATGAACAACGATGTGATGGGGGTTCGACTGATGTTTGGGATTGGCTTTCTCCAGTTCTTTAACACTATGTTTGCTCTTTCTCTGACACCAATTTGGATGTGGCGTATCTCTCCAGAACTGACCATGTATTCAGTCATTCCAATCTCCATTGCTTTTGTGATTTTCCGCATTGGATTTAAGCGAATGAAAGTGTTGCACACTGAGCATATGAATCGGCTACAAAGCTTGTCTGCTCAGCTTATGAGCTACTTATCAGGCATCGACTTGATTAAGAATCAACGCATGTCACCTTGGGTAACTACAGAAATAGAGAAGCTCAATCAGCAACTGCTGCGTTGCCGAATGCAGATTACTCGAATCCAGGTGTTCTTTTTACCGGTACTTGATTACGCCAATGACCTAATGAAGATATTAATTCTCGGTCTAGGTGGTTACATGCTGATGAATCAAGAGCTAACTCTTGGCGAAATCACCGCATTTCTTACTTATTCTGTGTTATTGGCTATGCCACTGATGCAGCTTGGTCGAATCGCGACTATCTACCAGCGAGGTATTGTTGGTATTCAAAGTGCTCAAACTATCCTCAATGCTCAAATCCCTGAAACTGATCAAACTCGTTTCGCTGATGAGGATGTTGAACAGTTGAAAGGGGAGTCGTTATCGGTAAGAAATTTGAGTTTTCATTATCCAAATGATGAACGGCTGATTTTGGACAATATCAGCTTTGACATTCCAGCGGGGAAAAAAGTAGGGGTACTTGGTGGAATTGGCTCAGGCAAAACAACCTTGGTGAACTGCCTGAATCATCATTTAGATGTTCCCACTAATGCGATTTTCTTAGGTGGTAAAGACATTACGGATTTTGCCCGCAGTGACTTGCGTCGCTATGTTAAGACCGTCACCCAAGATCCTTATCTGTTCTCGGCCACGGTAGAAGAGAATATTCGATTTGGTAGTGCCAACAATGATGCCACCAAGGAGCAAGTGGACGAAGTGCTCTCGCTGAGCCAGCTCGCAAACGATGTGGCTAGGTTTGAGGATGGTGATCAAACACTGGTAGGTGAAAAAGGCATTATGCTCTCTGGTGGGCAAAAGCAGAGGTTGAGCATTGCACGAGCACTCTTAGAGCCTGCAGACCTTGTCATTATGGATAACGTACTCTCTGCGGTTGATTACGAAACCGAACGTAAAATATTGAATGGGTTATTTGAGCGACTCAAACACCAATCGGTGCTCGTGGTATCGCACCGTGTTAACGCTTTAGAATATATGGATGAGATCATCGTACTTAATGAAGGCAAGATAATTGCGAAAGGTGACCATAAAACGTTACTGAAAACATGCCCGTACTATTTGGAAACGTGGCAGCTTCAGCAAAATGAAGCGGAGGCGAGCGCATGTTAAAAGGTGTCGACGTAAAGTATCTCAAGCACTTCTTCAAGTTCGCTAAGAAATACAAGAAAACCGCTCTGATTGGTATTGCTATGCTTCCTCTGTCGGTCGCAACCAGCTTGTTATTCCCTTGGTTAATTATCCAAGTTATTGACGTTCAGTTGGGACAAAATGACTTCGCTGGGTTAATGCAATATGTGGTGTATTTGGTCCTAGTCCTTATTGCAGGGTACGTGGTGGACACCACTTATGCTTACAATTTAAGAAAAACTGGTCAACTAACGATTACCGACATGCGCGAAGTGTTGTTTGAACGCGTACTCAGACTTCCGCGCAGCTATTTCGACAATACGCCAGCAGGCGTCACGTTGTCACGTTTGACGAGTGATTTAGAGACTATCGGTGAAACGTTTGTGCAATCAGTTGTCGGGTTGGTAAAGGATTCAATAAACACCATTGCCTTGTTGGCAATGATGCTATTTATCGATTGGAAGCTGACTTTGATCGTATTAGTCGTCATGCCTCCTGTTATGTATTTAACGGTGTATGTACGTAATCGTCTAAGAGCTTTACATAAGATAACGCGCGCATCCTTGGCAAGAGGTATCGGTTATCTACAAGAATTGTTGTTCGGTATGAGTACCGTTCAAATGTACCGCGCTGAAGAGAAAGTAGAAGCGAAATACAATGGGCATATTGATGAGTTTTTGGTTGCTCAAAAGAAAATCAATAAGTATGACGCCATCTTATTCTCTTTCATTTCAGGTGTGACGTCGGTAACCATTGGTCTCATGATTTGGTATGGCTCTGAACAAGTGCTAGCCGGAACGCTGACTTTAGGTGTACTGATTGCCTTTATTAATACGCTAGAAAAAGTGTTTGTGCCGATTCGTGATTTCACCTCTCAAATTGCCTCTATTCAAAGCTCGTTTGCGGCGTTTGATCATATCGAAGAACTCTTTGTTGAGCCGACGGAGGAACAAGGTCGAACCTTGTTACCGAGTCATCAGGTTCAACAACCATTGCAAGAGTTTGTGAGCTTAGAGTTCATTAATGTTAGTTTTCGATATAAACAAGATGCTCCGTATGTACTGAAAGACGTTTCTTTCGTACTTAAAAAAGGCCATCAAATTGCCTTGGTAGGTTCTACTGGCTCTGGAAAATCAACCATCATGAGATTGATTTCAAAAACCTATCAAGATTATGAGGGCAGTATTCTGTTAAATGGCATTGAGTTATCGAAGATTTCAGTGGATGACTCGGCACACCTATTTTCGATGATGATGCAAGATGTTCATTTGTTTGAAGAAAGTATCGAGTTCAATATCGCCCTTGGTAAACCGGGGATTGACCGTGAACAAGTCGAGCAAGCCGCACGCTATGTCTATGCAGATCGATTTATAGAACAGTTACCTCGAAGTTATGACTCGGTTTTAGATAAGAATGGTTCGAACTTATCGGTGGGGCAGACGCAGCTTGTCTCGTTTGCTCGAGCAGTTGCTCAAGGTGGGCAGATTATGATGCTTGATGAAGCGACAAGCTCTGTAGATTCGATTACTGAAGATCTTATTCAGAAAGCCATGCAGCGTTTATTTGAGGAAAAAACGGTTATCGCTATTGCTCACCGTTTAAGTACCATCAAACACTCGGATCAAATTTTAGTATTAGAAAAGGGTCGAATAGTCGAACAGGGCAACCATCGACAATTGGTGTCTATTAATGGCATCTATGCAGGGTTGTTAAGTGAGTCGACAGGGGACACAAGTGAGATCGATTCTGCAGAAGCTATATGATTCAAGCAAGCTTCGCTTAGTCACTTTGACGATTATAGGCATATACTTTAGTACTGTTCTTCAGAGGGCGAGTATATGTCTAAAAACAAATTTATCCTTCATTCCGCATACCCACCTTCAGGAGACCAACCTGAAGCCATCGCTCGTTTAATCTCAGGCATCGAAGCTGGCAAAAGCCATCAAACACTACAAGGTGTAACGGGGTCGGGTAAAACATTCACGATGGCGAATATTATCCATCGCTTGAAAAGACCCACGTTGATTCTTGCTCATAACAAAACATTAGCTTCCCAGTTATACAGCGAGATGTGTCACTTCTTTCCTGAGAATGCCGTTGAGTATTTTGTTTCCTATTACGATTACTTTCAGCCAGAAGTCTACATTCCCGGTAGCGACCGTTTTATCCGCAAAGACTCCGCGATTAACGAACAGCTAGAGCGACTAAGGCTCTCGGCAACCAAGTCACTGATTGAGAGAAGAGACGTTATCGTGGTGGCTTCCGTTTCTTCTGTCTACGGGTTAGGCGATCCGCAAGCTTATCGAGACTTACAAATTTCGCTCGCAGTAGGTGAAGTGCTAGATAAAGCTGACTTAGCTGAACGGTTAGCACGCTTACAATATACCCTTACCGAGCCCAAATTAGAGCGAGCTGGTTTTCGTATTCGTGGTGACGAAATAGATGTGTTTCCAGCTGATTCTGCCCAAGATGCTATTCGCATTACTTTAAATAACGGAGTTATTCAGCATCTTGATTGGGTCGACCCTATCGCGGGTACACTCTTAAAATCTTGCACAGAGTACAAGATTTCACCTAAAACACTCTATGCGTCGTCACCACAAAAAGTCCGTAAAGCCAGTGAATTGATCCGTATTGAAATGGAACAAAGAGTTAGAGAGCTCAACGAAGCAAACCGATTAACCGAGGCGGCAAGGCTTTACGAACGGTGTATGCATGATATTGAAATGATGCGGCAATACGGTTATTGCTCCGGTATCGAAAACTATGCCTGTTACCTTAATGAACGAGATCCCGAGCTACCGCCGACGACATTAATGGATTATCTACCTAAGGATGGGCTGGTGTTTATCGACGAGTCTCACGTGATGGTTCCTCAGATTTCAGCAATGTCGAAATCAGACCGAAGTCGTAAAGATACCCTTATTGATTACGGGTTTCGTCTTCCTTCAGCTTTAAATAATCGTCCACTGACGTTCAGTGAATTTGAAAAGGCAAAACCGCAGACCATTTTTGTTTCTGCGACGCCAGGAAAATACGAAGTTCAGCGTTCAGGTGGAGTGGTGGTTGAACAAATTATTCGACCAACAGGTTTGCTTGACCCTGAGGTTGAGGTGCGCCCATCAGCGAACAATATGGAAGACCTGTTAAAGGAGATACGTCAGCGTACCAGTAATAATGAACGAGTGCTTGTGACTACTTTAACTAAGGTAAGTGCGGAGTCGTTAAACGACTATATGGCGGAGCAGGGAATACGCGTTCGTTACTTACATTCCGATATTAAAACCTCAGAAAGAGTCGCTATTATCAATGGATTAAGGGCTGGGGAGTTCGATGTCTTGATTGGTATCAACCTACTCAGAGAAGGGCTGGATATTCCAGAAGCTTCCTTGGTTGCCATTCTCGACGCGGACCACGCAGGATTTCTACGTTCGGTAGAAGCGCTGATTCAGATCATTGGTCGAGCAGCACGAAATGCCAATGGTAAGGCGATTTTGTATGCCGATAGAATCACACCCGCTATGAAGCAAGCGATAGACGAATCGTTACAAAGACGTCAAAGACAACAAGTTTATAATCAAGCAAATGCCATTGTGCCCGCTACATCGCGTCGTAAAGTGGCATCAGCAATGGAAGAGGCGCAGCAGCAGGCTTGTCATAATGTCGCGTTTTGCGACAGTCTTGCTAGCCTTTGTCAACAAATCACCGCGCGCGAGAAAGGACTGCTTGAAGCGGTGTCTACGCAAAATGAAGCGCAAATTCGTCAAATACGAGCGGAACTGGATAGTTTATATAGGCAGTTCATATTTATGTAGTTCTAGCTCACCTTGTTCGTTGGACGAGAGGTCAAAGTGCGTTACGATTTCGCTAACGCACTTACTTAACAGGATATCGGATGCTCAATTACATTGAACCGGTTTTTAGACCACCGTCGGAGTGGAAGTCGCTGATATTACAAGTAACCAATGGTTGTAGCCATAATCAATGCACTTTCTGCGATATGTATACTCAGCCTCAGAAGAAGTTTCGTCCTAAGAAGCTAGAAGAATTAGAGCGAGAGTTGCAGCAAGTGGCCACGTCTGGTGCACGAGTTCATCGAGTTTTTCTTGCGGATGGTGATGCGATGACATTACCATTTCATCGCCTTAAAGCGATCTGTGAGTTAATTCATCGCTACCTTCCCAACATTCAACGTATCTCAAGCTATTGTTTGCCAAGGAATTTAACCAACAAGACATCGGAGCAACTCGCAGAGCTTAGAGAGCTTGGGTTGAGTTTGATGTATATCGGTTGTGAAAGCGGAGATGACGAAGTACTAGCTAAAGTGAAAAAAGGTGAGACGTTTGAATCATCGTTGGCCGCGCTAAACAAGATAAAAGCGGCGGGCATGAAAAGTTCTGTCATGATCCTAAATGGTCTGGGCGGCCCTATTTTGAGTGAGCAGCATGCACTGAATTCGGCCAAGCTAATGAATGCCGCTCAGCCAGACTATCTCTCAACCTTAGTAGTGTCTTTTCCATTTGGTGAAGAGCGCGTCGCGGCAGAATATAACGGTGACTTTCGCCAATTGACTCAACCCGAGTTATTCAAAGAAATAAAACTATTGCTTGAACACTTACAGTTAGACAAGACAATATTCCGCTCAGATCATGCTTCCAACTATCTAGTGCTCAAGGGAGTACTGGGTAAAGATAAAGAGGCATTATTGCAACAAGTTGAGCTGGCAATTCATCATCCAGAGCAAATTTCGCTCCGCCAAGAGTGGCAAAGAGGTTTGTAAAAATCCCCTTTTTTACTCGTTCACACAGTGAATTTTACAAAACTCGCTTTTAGCGGGTTTTGTGTTTTCTGCATGTCTGGTTTTATTAACGTTTTGAAAAATAGAGAATAAATATGATTTCTAAGAGTGCTTTATCGATTTTTACACAGAGTGATTTTGTAAAATTGACAGTGTAAAAATTTCGTTGTGAAATTGTTGTCAAAAAGGCGCTATTCTAATAATCAAGCAATAACGAGACAAACCAACAAGGTGTTAAGGGTATTTGCTTAAGCTGTTATTAATTGCCTCTGAAGGAATAGACTATGAATATGCAGACATTCGATAAAACAGAACTACATAACCCACAAAATTTTATCGCTGAAGCCGTGTTTGCCGTGGAAATGGTCAACGCTGATAAGCCAACTCAAAAACAACAAATGACTAAGCAACTTCTTGATACCTTGTTCCCGCTAGAGAATGGTTCTCACGAAGATGTAGTAAGTTATGAAATTGACTATCGCCACGTTCAAGCGTATTTCAAAAATGGTCAACATAGCGGCCTGCGCCATGCCAAACAGTTTGTTGCTTATACTGGCGACAAGTGTTCTCCGGATTCGATTCTATTCCGTGACGAAAGTGGCACTCATGTAGAAGTTACGTTTGCTCGCCGTCAAGGCAACGGCTTTCTGCAGTTGGTTCAAATTGCTGATATTCAATTAGAAACGTGTACTACGTTTGGTCAATCTGAAGGCCATCAAACCACGGGTCTTCGTCACTGGGTAAGCTTGGTGAAAGGCGATGATAAATGTCGCCCAACGGCGAGTAATGAAGACAAGGAATATACGGCGAAGAGTGGTGAAGATTACAAATTAGGTTTTTGTTTCGCTTGTTAGCTTGGCTAGCTCACTTACAAACTGCTAAAAAATAAAGCCGCGCTGTGTATGCGCGGTTTTTCTATTTAATCATTCATCGGTCGCTAGTCTTCGGTTATGTGATTTTAGTGTCTAAAATGGACCTAGAGTCAATTGGAGCGTTCTGAACGGCTAAGTTTGCTGTTTTGGCAGAACGCCGTGTAGGATGATTGGGGGAGTGGTTTGCTAAATAGAAAACCTTGACCCCACTGACAATCGTGATCTATCAAGATTTTCATTTGTTCTGCGGTTTGTATCCCTTCCGCAATGACATTAATACCAAGCTCATTAGCCATTTGTAACGTCGAACTTACTATCGTCATGTCTTCTGGGTGAAGTTGGTCTATGAAAATTCTGTCGATTTTTAAGCTATCAACAGGAAGTTGCTTTAAATAACTTAACGAGGAATAGCCGGTTCCATAGTCATCGATAGCTATATTTACTCCAATCTTCTTCAACTCTGTGATGAACCTGATGGCTTGGCCCATATTTTGTACTAATACACTCTCAGTAATTTCAAGTTCAAGGGCTTCAGGTGAAATCCCGTAGCGTTGAAGTGGATCCATCACATCGTCAATTAGTTGACCCGAAACTAGCTGCACTACTGATACGTTTACTGATACTTTTTTATGGTAAATATTCTGGTCTTGCCACACTCTGATCTGTTTGCAAGCTTGCTCGATGACCCATGCGCCAATAGGAATGATCTCTCCAGAGACCTCCGCAATAGGTATAAATGAATCGGGTGAAATTACTCCATAGGTAGGGTGGTTCCATCTTAGCAAGCACTCGCAACCAAGATGCTTCCCAGAGCGAAGCTCGATAATAGGTTGGTAGTATAATTCAAACTGTCCTTTCTCCAAGGCTCTCGGCAGTTCTGATTCAATAAATAGTTTGTGTTGTGCTTGTTTTCTTAAAGTGTTCGCGTAACAAAAATAACCAACCGATGACTCTTTTGCTTTATACATGGCGGTATCAGCTGCTCGAAGAAGATCGTCGACATTTTGACCATCTTTAGGGTAAGCGGCAATGCCTATACTAGTTGATATCGTAAGGGACTCTCTCCCAATTTGAATGGGTTTTCTCAACCCATTAATGATCTTTTTGGATAGAGCGATTGCTTGTTCTATGTTGGTAAGGTTTTCGATAAGAATTGTGAACTCGTCACCGCCAAAACGAGCTAGTACGTCGCTACTTCTCAAGCAACCACTTAACCTTTTAGAAACTTCGACGAGTAACTTGTCGCCAAAGTCATGCCCTAGGCTATCGTTTACGTGTTTAAAACGATTGAGATCAAGAAAAAGAACGGCTGCGATCGAACGATTCCGTTCGGCCAATCTCAAAGCATGGTTAGTTTGCTCGATAAACATGCGTCTGTTAGGTAAGTTGGTTAGTGCATCGTTAAACGCGTAACGCTTAAGCTGATCTCTTGACGCTTCCAGTTCTTTAGTTCGACTCTTTACACGCCTTAATAAGACCTTATGATTGTTAAACACCGTCATGATAAGCAGTACACTTAAAGCACCAAAAACAGACTCATAAATGAGAAATGTTACGGATTTTTGAGCGGTTAAAGAAAGGAGTACTTGTTGTGATACAGATAAAACGACGGTCCACTCTCGAGTAGTCACTTGTTGAGAAAAAGAAAACTCTACTGCGCCTTCAGATGGGGCTAAATTGTCTGGTGAGAAGTAGCGGTAAATCACTTCATTTCCTGCACTAGAGTCGAGAATTTCTACGTCCATATAGTGTGCAGAGCTATTGTTCACACTTGCTTTAACAATATCCCCAACGACAAAAACGCCAACGGCAAAACCAGATAGATTGAAAGAGCGTGTAATAACTGAGGTATCAAGAGAAGGTCCATCATTTATCGGAGTAAATATTAAAAATCCAGGCTCTTTGGTCTCAAGTTGGACAAGTTGAATAATCTCTGTAGCGACTGGATAGTTATTGTTCTGCGCGAGAATCATTGCTTCTCGCCGTGCTGCATTAGAGAACACATTGAAGCCAAATGCTTTTTCATTGGAAAGAAATGGCTCGATCCATTTTACAACAACGAGAGGATCATACTCATTCAATGGGGTGCCCCGAACTTTAAACATCGAAGAGCTTTGGTTATTGGTCTCTATTTCAAACTTGCTCACATGACGCTGTTCTACAAGTGGATTCCAAGAAAACCCTCGAATCCCAGGAGTTTTGTCGATAAGCGGCAAGGTTATCTCTCTAAACCCTTCTTGTGTAATGTCGCCATTCCCGGAAAGATGTCTAGCTAAAGTTGATAAAGACTTTAAATAGTTTTCTACTTGATGATTAAGGTTTTTTTCAATCAATTGAGAACGGACTTGGACCTCATTGAGGCTGTCGGATTTGAGCGTTTTATCACTGTAATTTTGAATGATAATAAGTGTAATAAAAACAATAGAAAGTGGAAATATCAGAGCCCTAGAGTGCTTTAGTCTGTTGGCTAGTCGGTCGCGCGATTTAAATAAGATAACAACGATAGGTGTAATAATGATGATACCTAAAAAGTCACCTAAGCATTGAATGACAACATTTGCCCAGTAGCTGTCGCTAAAGCGTAATATATGAGCGGGCTCTATAAGCAGGTTTGTTAGCAAACTACCGATTAGAGAGCATATAAATGCTACTCCTATAAATAGAGTAACTTTGGTAAAGCTGGCTAAGCTAATGACATTTAGGGAGAGGTGTCTTAAAACGCGGTAATTTATCCAAGCTTGAACTGTAGAAGCGAAGCTGATTCCAATTGACGTTACTATTAAAGAGAGGTCAATTGCATTCCCATCGAATAATTGAATCCCAATACTAAATATTAGTGAGCCAGCTAAAATTGCAGGTAAGAAACGTCTCTGCCATAAAAAACAACCCGCAAGTGCAATACCAGCTGATGGCCACAATGATGCCACTAAAGTTTGAGGGCTGAGCATTGAGAAAAGAAATGAAGATACGATGTATAGAAAAAACAAACCCACATAGCGTAGATCAAAGGACGATAATGGACGGCCGTGTTTGCTGAGGGAATCAGTGGTAACTAATCTATTATTATTGTTCAAATGATCTCTTTCAGCGCTATTAACAAATGTGTCACTAGTTGGAGTTGCTTATAGTAGTGTAGTAAAGAGAACAGGGAATGGTATGTTTGTTGATAAATGACCGAACATGAGGTTGAATAAACTCGTCATCTAGTCAGGTTAGTTGAAGATGCGAAGCTGTCACCAAAGAAATGATGAGTGTTTAAATAATGCTAATCTCCATTTGTAGCTCCATTGACTCCCCCCCTTCCAAACGAACCAATGACTCACTCTGTCTATGATGGTGAGCACCTACCCAGTGAGATTGCGGCTCTATACAGATGAAGCCACTCCTGTTATTGGGTTGGTAGACCTGTAGGTACTTCATAGGGCTTACTATGGCAAGGGTTATTCCATTGGGGTGTTCGATAGAAACATCACAGTGTTCGGACCTGAGGTAACCATTGTTTATCCAAATATCGGGTATTGCTTTGGAAACCGAAAAGTCAAAACTCTCGGGGATTTCCGAGACATACTTCGTTGGCAGATAATCATCACCCTCTAACCAAATCCCATCCGCATTGAATTGAACTTTGGTCCCATCAAGAGTATTGAAAAAAGGATGGAACCCGCCGCCAAAAGGAAACGGTGTGTTGGTTAAATTGGTTATTGATAAGGCGATCAACAAGCTTGTATCGATAAGTGCATAGCAAAGGGAAGCACGATAGGAACAACACCCATAAACATTGGACTCCATGGTTAAGGTTATTGAGTTTGTATGTGGTCGCCACTGCTCGGCTTGCCATTCACTTATCCATGCGTCGCCATGAAGAAAGTAGTAATCATCAAACCGATGATGAGGAAGGTAAAAGTCTCTTTGTTCAAACAAAAAGCGGTTTCCTTTTACTCGATTTGCCATTGGAGCCATAGGAAACAGCCCTGATTCTTCTGCAGATTTAAGGTTACCTTGACGCAATAGATGAAAGTTCTTTGGCTTGTAGAACAGTTGATGAACGGCGGCGCCGTTGCTGGAAACCTGAAGCTTTAAGTAGTCATTTTCTAAGGTGTAAAGAGTGTTCATGGATGTGTCCTGGTTGCTATGTAGCGATACTACTAAACCGGACCCAAATTAAACTTGGATAACTTCAATAAAAGAACTAAACCACGTTTACTGAAAAGGCGGGAGGGCGTTAAATAAAAAATTGCGTAGTCAATTGACCACTTGTTTTCACATAACTTTGTTTACTAAACAGCGTGATAAACCCGCAGTTAACAGCGTTAGAAAGTGATTACCATTATTGCCAATCATCACCATCAATTTCAGAAGGTCATCATGGCAAAGAATGTAAAAGTGTGGACAGAGACAGTCACTCTACCCACTTATCAAGTCGGAAAGGTTGATACCAACCCTATTTTTCTGGAAAAACGTGTTTATCAAGGCTCTTCAGGGGCCGTTTATCCGTATGGCGTTATCGACTCAATCACTAACGAATGTGTTAATCAGGAATACAAAGCAGTATTCCTTGAGAACGACTTTATTTATGTGATGCTTTTGCCAGAACTTGGAGGACGAATCCACAAAGCCTATGACAAAGTCCATCAACGCGACTTTGTTTATTGCAATGATGTCATTAAACCGGCATTGGTAGGTTTAGTTGGGCCATGGATCTCTGGGGGGATAGAGTTTAATTGGCCTCAGCATCATAGACCGACCACGTATATGCCTGTTGACGTCAATGTCAGAGAACTAGCAGATGGCAGTGCAGAGGTATGGTTGGGTGAAGTTGAGCATATGTATGGCTTGCAAGTTAGTACAGGCTTTAAGCTCTATCCCAACAAGGCTCTCATTGAGATCACTGGTCGCGTTTACAATTCAAACCCAACGCCTCAACAGTTCTTATGGTGGGCGAATCCAGCAGTAAAAGGTGGTGATGATCACCAGAGCATTTTCCCACCTGATGTCACGGCAGTTTATGACCACGGTAAGCGCGACGTGAGTGCGTTCCCAATCGCCAAAGGAACGTATTATAAAGTTGACTATTCAGCGGGCGTCGATATTTCTCGC
The DNA here is from genome assembly GCF_021568915.1 of Vibrio sp. McD22-P3. NCBI lineage: Bacteria > Pseudomonadati > Pseudomonadota > Gammaproteobacteria > Vibrionales > Vibrionaceae > Vibrio > Vibrio sp. McD22-P3. Next base: position 86,003 of record NZ_JAKGTN010000020.1, on the reverse strand, counting down.
TACAAGAACTTACCTGTACCTACGTCATATATGGCTGCAAAATCGGATTACGATTTTGTTGGAGCCTACAGTCACGACGAAAGAGGCGGTCTACTACATGTTGCAAACCATCATATCTCCACAGGTAAGAAACAATGGTCATGGGGTAATTGCGAATTTGGTCAAGCCTGGGATAGGCAGTTAACCGATAGCAATGGCCCATATATTGAATTGATGACAGGTGTCTTCACGGATAACCAACCTGACTTCACTTGGATCGACCCCAACGAAGAAAAAATCTTTGTTCAAAACTTTTTGCCATACAGCGAGTTAGGTCTTGTCCACCAAGCGAACACTGATGTGGCTGTGAATCTAATCAGACAGAACGAACAAGTGCGTATTGGGGTGTACGCTATCTCTGCTATTGAGAATGCCGTCGTTACTGTAAAAGTAGACACTACGATGGTCTATAGTGGCGTAGTGTCATTGCTGCCATGCCAATGTCAGTTTGATGACTTCGTGTTCGGTGGTAGTGAGCAGTTGACGCTCGAAGTGCTAACACAGCAAGGACGTAAGACGCTGACCTATACAGAGCAGCAGGAAAGTGAAGAGCCAACACCGGATCCTGCGACTGCACCGAAAATGCCGACAGCCGTCGAATCCATTGATGAACTTTACTTTATCGGCCAACACCTCGAACAATACCATCACGCGACGCGCCATGCTGTTGATTACTATTTAGAAGCGTTAAGACGAGACGAGTTTGACTATCGTTGTAACGTCGCTATGGCCAATCGCGAGTTTGAGCGGTGTGATTACGAACGTAGTTTACATTATGCGAACAATGCGCTGCACCGTGCTCATCAATACAACAAAAACCCACTATGTGGACGAGCAAGCTTGATGCGAGGGCACGCTAACGAGAAGTTGGGGTTGCTACAAGATGCTTACGCAGATTTCTACAAGTCTACTTGGAGTGGTAATTGCAACGATGCAGGTTTCTTAGCTGCAAGTCGGATCTCATTTAAGCAAGGCCGCTATCTTGATGCACTTGAAGAAGTAGAGCGAGTTCTTGAGCTCAATAGCATGAGTTACGAGGCTGCATTTGTGAAGTTGGTGGTTTTAGAGAAACTTCAATCTAAGCAAGCACTCGACTTTGCGAAGCAGTCCCTTGAACGCTTCCCGCTTGGTTACGCACTAGCGATGCATCACTACTTATTGACACTGCAAGAGACTGAGAAGCAAGTATTTATCGAGCTGTGTCAATCTAGACAAGCGAACGCCATCCATGTTGCGAGTTTATATACCTCGCTTAACCTTAACGAAGAAGCGTTGCTGGCACTTGAGCTGATTAATGCCAAAGGTGCTGCCTCTAATATTATCCGTGCGTCCCTGCTTCCAGACTCTGCCAACGTATTGCTAAATCAAGCAGAACAAGAGTTTGCGAGCCATGTCCTTTTTCCCAATGCGCAAGTTGAAGTGAATGCGCTAATGCAATTATCGGGTTACCCGTTTGCCGATTATCTCTTGGGTTGTTTCCACTATGCCAAAAAGTCCTACGACAAAGCAGTGGCATTGTGGGAGCAGGTAATCGAAGCGCGCCCTGAGTTCAAAGAGGCGCATCGAAACCTTGCAATTTACTATGCCAATAAGAAAAAAGACATCGAGACCGCGCTTAAGTACATGGACGCTGCGTGGCAGTTGGATAACAACGATGCTCGAGTACTTTATGAGCTGGATGACCTTAGAAAAATCGCTTTGGTCGACCCTAAAACACGCTTGATGTTACTTAAACCTCATCAAGGCATCATCATGCAACGCGATGACTTAGTGACCGAGTTCATTACTCTACTCAATATTTGTCATGAACATGATAGAGCGTTAGCAATCCTCAAGGAGCGGACTTTCGCACCTTGGGAAGGCGGTGAAGGCCGAGTCACTGGGCAGTATGTGAATGCTTTGATACGTAAGTCGCTGTCTCTGATTAAAGACAAAGAGTACGTATTAGCGAAACAAGCGCTAATTGAAGCACTTGAGTTTCCTGCAAACCTAAATGAGGGGCGACTAGTTGGTCAAACGGATAACGACATCTATTACCTATTAGGGCTGATCGAGCAGAAGTTAGGGGAGGAAAGTGCTGCAAAACAAATGTACCAGCGAGCACTAACGGGAGACTCGGAAGTAACAGAAAGCCGCTATTACAATGACATGCCTGCAGATTACTTGCTGTTTCAAACCTTGGCTATGTATCAGCTTGGTGAACAAGAGCGAGCAGTCAATAAATTCAAAGATATGGCAGCGTGGGTGACCTCAAATGAGAGTCAGCAGGTTGAACACGACTTCTTTGCAGTCTCTTTACCTCAACTTAACGTCTTTGATAAAGATATCCAAACTAACCATCGCACTCATTGCCTGTTTGTCGACTTGTTAGCCAAGCTGGGTTTAGCGCAGATCCAGAGTCAAACATCTGACGAGGTAAACTCCGCGCAACATGCGTTGTTGGATAGTGACCCGAGCCACGCAAAAGCTCACTTATTGTCTTATTTGTCATCAGTTAGCTTAACAGAGTTAGCTTAATGTTTCGTATGCAGCTCACCTCAGTTTGTGATGAGCTGCTTTTTTTTGAATTTTACTCGCGATTACTAAACAGAGATTAGTAAATATCGTGACTAATGATAGCAACATCAACAACCAATTGACTTACTATCGATTGCGCTTTCAGCAAAAAAATAGATAGCTAAGTTTTAATCAAACGACGTGATACACCTACAAAGAGTTGGAAGAACTATGAAAACATGGACTAAGAATCTTACCAAAATCGCACTAGCAACTTCGTTAGTGGCTATGGCTACTGGCGCTATTGCGGAAGAAAAAAAGAAAATCGGTTTCATCGTAAAACAGCCTGAGGCAGGTTGGTTCCAAGATGAATGGCGCTTTGCAGAAGTAGCAGCAAAAGAGAAGGGATTCGACCTAATCAAAATTGGTGCTCAGGATGGTCAAAAGCTGATGTCAGCGCTAGACAATCTAGGCACGCAAAATGCTGATGGTGTCATTGTTTGTGTTCCTAACGTTAAGCTTGGTCCTGCTGTTGTAGCATCCGCGAAACGCAATGGCTTAAAGCTCATGTCCGTAGACGACCGTTTAGTCGATGGCAATGGCGAACCTATTGAAGACGTAGTTCATATGGGGATTTCAGCCTATAACATCGGACGTGAAGTAGGACAAGCATTACTGGATGAAATTAAAGCTCGAGGTTGGAACACGGAAGAAGTGGCAGTAATGGCACTGACCTACAAACAGCTTCCTACGGCATTTGAACGCTCACAAGGTGCAACGGATGTACTGATGGAGAACAATTATCCTAAACAGAACATTTTCGATACGCCTCACCGTTTGGATAACACAGAGCAAGCTTTCAATGCTGCAAACAGCTTAATCACCCAGAAGGGCAATTATAAGAAGTGGATTGTATACGGCATGAATGACCAAGTCGTCATTGGTGGTGTACGTGCTCTCGAAGGCAATGGTATTTCGGCTGACAATATTATCGGTATTGGTATTAATGGTACAGAAGAAGCGATCAATGAGTTCCGCAAACCTATTCAAACTGGTTTCTACGGTACGGTAATTCTGAGTGCAAAAGCTCACGGCTATCAGACTTCTATCAACATGTACAACTGGGTAGCAAATGGTATTGAACCTGAGAAATTGATTTACACCTCTGGTCATTTGGCGACGCGTGCGAACTACGAGCAAGTACGAGCAGACTTAGGTATGTAATAGTTATTAATCGGGGCGAAAGCCCCGATTAAACAAGGAATTAGTCATGAAAAACGAACTCGAATTTCGCGGCGTATCAAAGAATTTCCCAGGAGTAAAGGCGTTAAGCAAGGTGAGCTTTCGTATTGGTCATGGTGAAGTTCATGGATTAATCGGCGCGAATGGTGCCGGAAAAAGCACTTTAATGAAGGTGCTAGGTGGAATCCACAAAGCGAGTGAGGGGGAAGTGCATATTAATGGGGCTTCGGTCAACTTCCAATCCCCTATAGAAGCGATCAATGGTGGTATCGCCATTATCCACCAAGAGCTTCAACTCGTTCCAGAACAGACAGTGGCGGAGAACATCTTTTTAGGAAGGTTTCCGACCAAAGGTGGTGTCATTGATTGGCCAACTATGAATCAACAAGCTCAGCTTCAGTTGGACAAACTAGGGTTGACGTTCGCACCGAGCGACAAGGTTAATACGCTTTCTATGGGTCAGCAGCAAATGGTAGAAATTGCCAAGGCGCTGATCCTAAATGCCAATATTATTGCGTTGGATGAGCCGACCAGTAGTTTGTCTGCTGCGGAAACCGAGACTTTGTTTCGCGTAATTAGACAGTTGCAATCAGAGGGCAAGATTCTCATTTATATTTCTCATCGCATGGCAGAAATATTCGAGGTTTGCAGCTCTGCAACCGTCATGAAAGATGGCTGTCATGTGATTACTTATGATGATATTCGCGACACTGACAGGCCAACTCTAATTGAAAAAATGATAGGGCGAAACCTCGGCGATATGTACAGCTTTCGTGAGCGTTCTTTAGGTGATGACTGTTTGGTGTTGGGGGCTATTGAAAGTAACCAGTTTGCCAAACCAGTCCAATTTAGAGCTCGTACCGGAGAGGTGTTAGGCTTCTTTGGATTGGTCGGTTCAGGTCGAACGGAGCTAATGAAATCCCTCATAGGTGCGTTGCCAACCAAATCTATTTCAATGCAACTTGATGGGATCGATTTACAAGCATTAACGCCAAAAACAGCCATTCAGAACGGCATCATTTACTGTTCCGAAGACCGAAAGAAAGAAGGCAATATCACTTTCCGATCAGTACTTGAAAACATCACTATCAGTAGCCGTCGAAATTACTGGAAGTTAGGCGGAATCTTAGACCTTATCAAAGAGACAAAATCGGCGGAGCATTTCGTTAATCGGTTGGACATTAAAACCCCTAACTTAGCAAAAGAAATCCAGTTCTTATCGGGAGGGAATCAACAAAAGGTGATCTTAGCCAGGTGGTTAAGTGAGTCGAGTATGAACGTGTTGATCGTTGACGAGCCAACTCGTGGTATAGACGTGTCAGCCAAAAATCAAATCTATAACGTCCTTTACGAGCTTGCTGAACAAGGTGTCACAATTATTGTTATCTCCAGTGAACTGCCTGAGGTAATGGGTATCACCGATAGACTTTATGTGATGCGAGAAAATGAAATTTCAGCTGAATTCTTACGCCATCAATATAGCGAAGAAAAAATACTATCTAAAGCATTCCCTGAGAAGGAGATCACTGTATGACCGCTCTTAACAAACCATTGAGCGTAGCACCTAAAAATGACAACTCAATTTGGAAACGGATAAGAGGAAGTGAGAACTTCAACATTATCGTTGTTTATATTGTGTTGTTCATCTCGCTGTCGCTTTTCGTACCGTACTTTTTCTCTGCACGAAATATGGTAGGTCTAGGCCTTTCAATTTCTCAAATAGGGATGGTCGCGTGTACTATGATGTTTTGCTTGGCATCCAAGGACTTTGATTTGTCTGTGGGATCTCAAGTTGCCTTCTATGGCGTTTTGACTGCATTAGTCGTCAATGCGACAGGCAGTTTTATGCTGGGTATTTTAGGAGCACTATGTGCCGGCCTATTTATCGGCTTAATGAACGGAATCTTTGTCACTAAGGTACGGGTGAATGCTCTAATCGCTACATTAGCAATGATGGAGATTGTTCGAGGTGGCGCTTACATTATCTCTGGGGGAAATGCGGTGGGTGTCGTTAACATGAACTTCTTTATGTTAGGACAATCAACTATTTTAGGTCTGCCAACGCCCATCGTGATTACCATTATTTGTTTTATCGCCTTTGGCTTTTTGCTCAAAAATACGGCCTACGGACGCAATGCTCTTGCGGTGGGTGGCAACTCAGATGCTGCTAAATTGGCGGGCGTAGATGTCGACAAGGTACGTATAGCAAACTTTGCCATTCAAGGCGCGGTGTGTGCTGTCGCTGGTATTATTTTGGCTTCTCGTATTACCAGTGGACAACCGAATGCCTCACTGGGATTTGAGCTCAGTGTTATTTCTGCCTGTGTGTTAGGTGGTGTGTCATTGAATGGCGGCAAGGCGAGTATTGTTGGTGTTGCGATCGGTGTATTGATTATGGGTACGGTGGAAAATGCGCTCAACCTTCTAAACGTTGACTCTTTCTATCAGTACTTAGTACGTGGTGGCATACTTCTATTAGCTGTGGGTGCAGACCAATATAGACAACGACTTGCTGAGAAAGGTTAACCCAAAGGACTAAGAGGCACATATGATTAAGGGCATGAACAACAAATCTGTTCGTAGCTTCAATTCGAAGCAGGTTATGCGCCTCCTATTTCAACATAGGAAGTTGTCTAAATCACAACTGGCCACTAAGTTGGAGTTGAGCATTCCTGCATTGACAAAGATATTAAATTATCTGATTGACTTAGAGCTAGTTGAGCATATTGACGTCGTACATTCTGGACGAGGGAACGCTACTGGAATGTACCAAATGACACAGAATACAACGCCTATTCTGTGTCTTCACATCACGCCTTATCGTATATCAACTACCGTACTTAATGGATTAATGGATCCCATTGTTGATTATCGCAGTCTAGAGATAAACCCAACGCACCCATCAGAGTTAGTTGCTTCCGTGTTTGCGATTTATCGACAATGCATAAAAGAAACGGGTAGCTCGAAATTCAAAGTTGCTATGGCGTTGCATGGCCAAGTGGATCGACGCGCTGGGACCTCTGTTTTGATGCCACAAGCTAGGTGGGCTGAGCCAATAGATTTCAAATACTTACTAGAAGAGGAGTTTGGTGCTGAGGTTCAGGTCGATAATGATTGTGTTATGTTGGCACTGGCCGAAAAGTGGCTCACCAAGGACCATCCTAAAGATTTTTGCGTTATCAATGTTGATTATGGGATTGGTTCATCATTCTTGGTCAATGACAAAATATTTCGTGGAGAGTTGTTTGGCAGTGGACAAATTGGACATTCGATTATCGACCAAGATGGACGAAAATGTTGTTGTGGCAGATATGGTTGTTTAGAAACCATCGCCTCAACCAAGGCGATAACATCTGAAGTTCGTAAGATGCATAAGACAAATCATAATCATAGCGGTGAGCCTTCGCAGATATCCTTTGAAGATGTGGCTACACTTTATCACTCGGGTGACATGGTGACTAAGCAAACTATCCAAAAAGCAGCAGGGTCGTTTGGTATCAGTTTGTATAACTTTCTTGTGACTTTGAGTGTCAACGATATTGTTATCTATGGTGATATTCGACGTCTTGGCCATGAGTGGTTAGACATTGTCAAAAGTAAAGCGCTATTCAATCCGTTTGAAGCTAACACTAATGCCCTAAAGGAGCAAAGGGCATCGGTGCGATATGGTGAGTTGCCAGACTCTAGGTTGCTCAATGGTATAGGTTTCCTATACATAGAAGCACTAATAGACAATTTCTGAACAGGCTAGGCGTATGCCTCCTTTTCGGCTTACAACGTCAGGGTAAATCCGTGTTCTGTCTTTTCAATCTGAATATCAGAAGGCTTGAATATATAGCCATCCGCGTCAGGCAATTCACTTCTTGAGCTATGACTGAGCACCGCAATGCTCTGGCAACCTGCTGCGATCCCTGAGTTGAGGCCAGCGACCGCATCTTCAAAGCAGATGCATTCTTCAGGATTCAGATTCAGTTCTTTCGCCCCTCTCAAATAAGGTTCGGGGTGTGGTTTGCCTTGGGAGAGCAACTCGGGTGTAACAAGGATTTTGGGCTGAGGGAGGTTTGCCGCTTTCATTCTAGCTGTTGCTACTGGCAATGTGCCAGAGGTAACGATAGCCCACGGGATACCGAGCTCATTTAAGCTGTTTAGTAGCTCAACGGCGCCAGGTAGCGCAGTGGTGCCTTCGGTGTGGGTGGCTTCATAGTGTTCTAGATAGTCAAATTCGGCTTGAACTTCTGGTGTATCGACTGATGCATTAAGCAGCTCAGCGATTGATTCGATAGCAGGCCTTCCGTGAATCCTCGACATCACATAGCTAGGCTCGAGACCTTTAGATTCTCCCCAGCGTGACCATGCACGTGTCACTGCTGGGATTGAGTCGACTAATGTACCGTCTAGGTCGAATAACAGACCTTTAAATGAAAGCGTCGTCACGATAACTATTCCTTTTTCAAATACTGTGAGAGCACATCTACGATTAGCTGGTGGTCTTCGTGTTGAGGCAAACCTGAAACCGTAATCGTTCCTATCATACCTGTGTTTTTAACTCGAATAGGAAAAGAACCGCCAAATGGGCTGTAATCTTTCTCATCAATGAAAGAAGCTTGTTCTATATTCTTTCCCTTCATTTCTAGGTAATGCTTCATATACCAAGAACTGCGCTGAAAACGCTTGGTAACGTTTGATTTTCTTCTCACCCATTCTTGATTGTCTAATGTTGCTCCGTCAAGTGCACAGTGGAAAAGGCACTGCTCGCCAACCGAAATATTGATGGCAACCTTGGCGTGCTTTTCGATGGCGTTGGCACGCAGCTCATTACCGATATCCCAAGCGACTTTCTGATTGAAATAGGAGAACTGCAACAGGTTTTCTTCCGCAATAAGGCTGTCGAGTCTTGTTTGAGTGTTTGATGTCGTAGTGGCGGGCATATTCCGCTCCTTTCTAAAACAAAAAGGGCGAAGTAACACTGGACACGAATGATGGTTACTTCGCCAAAAACTTGGAACCGAACAAGTTAGTCAGTCCAAGTCCGAGGTGAGAAGGTTTTGAATCCTTCTTACTTCCATTTGGAATTGGGGACTATAGCTCTAGCTCCGTCATGAGTTTCTGTTCTATTTCACTGCTCGATTGGGCGTTAAACAAGGCATCACGAAATTCGGCATGCATAATTTTACGTGCCAACTTAGAGAAGATCTTCATATGTTGGTCGCCGGCTGCGTGTTTGTTCAGCGTCAACATGATGACAAACTGCGCCTCTTCATCGCCCCATTGAATAGGCTTCGCTAGACGGCATACGCTCACCGCTGATTGCTCAATGTGTTCACTCTTGGTATGAGGGATAGCAAAGCCAAAGCCTAGACCGGTTGAGAACACATCTTCTCGAGCCCAAAGATCGTCCGCCAATTTATTCGGATAACGGCAACGTCCTGTTAGGAATAGGTTGTCAGCGAGTGTCTTAATCACTTCCTCTTTGCTACGCAGATCGAGATCAAGCTTGATACAATCTTCTGAAATCAGTGGCGCTTCGGTTTGTGCCAAACGGAACTGCGCAAGTAGATGCTCTACTTCCAATGGCGTACGGCATTGCATTGCTTTGTTTAACAACTGTCGACATTCTCGGCTATCTAGTTTGGAAATGCGTTCCTTGGTCGCAGCAATGCTTGGTGCGCTCATGCTGATTTCATCAAGCCCTAGACCAACGAGCAGGGGCAATACTGAGCCTTTAGCGCCAAGCTCCCCACACAGTCCAATCCATTTACCATGACGATGCACTTCATTGACGACGTGGTCTAGCGTTCTCAAGAATGCTGGATTTAGACTGTTGTAGTGTTTCGTTACTTTTGCATTGTCACGATCAACGGCCATCAAATATTGAGTTAGGTCGTTAGAGCCGATGGAGAAGAAATCCACTTCTTCACAACATTGATCGATGATAAAGGCCACTGAAGGAACTTCCATCATAATGCCAAGCGGGATTTTTTCATCGAACGGAACCTGTTCTTTACGAAGTTCTTGGCGAATCTCAGCAAGAATGTCTTTGACCCATAAAATCTCCTCCATCGAAGAAATCATTGGAATCATTATCTTTAGCGGACCATGTGCCGACGCACGCAGAATAGCTCTTAGTTGGGTTTTAAATAGGTCAATAAACTCTTCGTAGATACGTACAGCACGGTAGCCAAGGAATGGGTTGTTTTCTTTTGGGATATTGAGGTAGTCAACTGGTTTATCGCCGCCGATGTCGATAGTGCGAACGATGATCGCACGACCTGAAGCTGCATCCAGTGCTTGGCAGAAGATGTTGTAGAGCTCATCTTCTTTCGGTGCACTTTTGCGATCCATATATAGCATCTCGGTACGGAATAGACCGATGGCTTCTGCTCCCGAGTCAAATGCTGATTTTGCTTCTACGGAATGGGCGATGTTCGCTGCAACTTCAAGTTTTTTTCCATCTTGTGTCATACCCTGTGTATCTTTGAACGCAGCCTGGCGCTCTCGAACCGTATTGATGATTCGGTTTTCTTGTTCGTAGTAACGAACCACAGGTTCAGTTAGGTCGGTGACGATTGCACCTAAATTGGCATCAAGATAAACCTCTTGGCCGATGTCAGCCTCCAATGCACCATCTTTCATTCCAACGACTGTTGGAATACCAAAAGAGCGAGCAAGAATAACTGTGTGAGATGTGCTGCCACCATGGGTCAAAACCAAACCTTTTAGCAGTGACTTATCCAGCTCTAAGAACTGACTAGGGGTGAGGTCCTCAGCCATACAGATAGATGGTTCAGTCAGCGCGAGTTGGCTGGTGTAATGTTCGTCACCGTAGATTGTTTGCAGTAATTGGAAGCAAACATCTCGAATGTCGAGTTCACGCTCACGAAGGTACTGGCTGGAAGATTTCTGTAGTTGCTCTGCATAGTGTTTTGCGGTTGCGACCACTGCCTGGGCACAGCTTCTTCCTTCTACGAGATTAGTATTCAGTTGTTGTGCGAACGACTCATCCCTCAATATAGATAGATGCGCGGCAAGCACTTCGCTTTCCGTATCTACTGATGTGTTGGCTTGCACTTCAATGGCCTTAGAAAGCTGAGCGAGACCGCTTTTTAGTTCAGACTTTTCTTCTTCAAGTGCTCTTGTTTCAGGAAGGTAGGGCAGTTGATCAAAGTTGATTGCACCTACTTTAACCACGACGCCACGGCCAATTCCACTGCTCACGGAAGTTGCACGAATCGCTCCTTCCGTGAGGTTGGATAAGTTACGTGGTAGTGGTTGCTGTTCTTCATTAGCGTGTGTTTGTTCTAGTGGAGAATCGCAATGTGGAAACTCATTCGCAATAAAGTTCTGTATAGCTTCCAGAGCAGACTCCTCATCCTCGCCGTCTATGGTGATCATACATGTGTCACCGAGTAGTGTGTCTGTCCCTATTAAAGACAACACACTTTTTGCATTTCCAGATAGACCAGTACGTTCGTTCTGCCACTCAATGTTAGATAGGTATTGATTACAAAGGGTTTCTACATGACCCGCTGGTCTTGCGTGAACACCATTGGGTAGCTCACAAGAAAAGGTAAAACTTCTCATAGGGGTTTAGTCCTTAGTTTCGAATTTGTTATTAGTCGTTTATGTCTACAACTTTAACAAAAAGCACCGTGTGGACTATTGGATAAAAGTGCTAAAAACTGGATATTTGTAAGGTAGTGGGCTGTTTGTGATACCGTTCAAAAATACAGTTTGGTATGTGACTTTAATCAAGTTTTATAAAAGATGTGTCAGTGTTTTATGTTCAAATAATCCTTTAATAACAGCTATTTAATTGGTTGTTTTGCATCTTTTGATAAAAGTACTAGTAAAGTGTGCTCAAGATCAATATTCACGCTGCATCTAACAAATATCCAGTAAAAAGCAGTTTTGTCCTCTAACTGGTTAGCACTTTTGCTCACTATTATAACCCTGTGCTGTAGAGATGGAGTTTCTCTGAAGCTTAATCAGAAACGTGAGCCAATAAATACAAAAGAAGTACTTCCTTTAATAAAAATTTTAATACTTATGTACTCAAAGGAGAGGTCAATGAATGACTTAATCTCAATTCTTAAAAATACGAGACAACATCTAATGACAGGTGTATCTCACATGATTCCTTTCGTGGTTGCGGGGGGGATCCTACTGGCGGCTTCCGTCATGTTATATGGGGAAGGTGCTGTGCCTGAAGAAGGAACGTGGCTGCACGATCTATTCTTTATTGGTGTAGCCGGCTTCCAACTTATGGTTCCCATTCTAGCTGCTTACATCGGTTATTCGATTGCTGACCGCTCAGCGCTTGCGCCTTCTGCTATTGCAGCGTTCATTGGCGCAAACATGTACAACACTGGTTTCTTCGGTGCGATCTTCGCGGGTCTATTAGGCGGCATTGTTGTTTTCTATCTGAAGAAGATAAAAGTGCCAGCGTTTGCTCGTTCAATTATGCCAATCTTCGTGATTCCAATTATAGGTACATTTATTACCGCAGGTGCCATCGTTTGGGGTATCGGTGAGCCAATTGGCGCGGCAACGGAAGCGCTTACTGGTTTCCTAAAAGGTATGCAGGACTCAAGTATCGTTGTACTCGCTATCATCATGGGCCTAATGATTGCCTTTGATATGGGTGGTCCAGTTAACAAAGTTGCGTATGCATTCGTCATCCTTTGTGTCGGTGAAGGCATTTACAACGTCGCAGGTATTAGTGCAGTTGCGGTAGCAACACCGTCTGTGGGCATGGGTCTAGCGACATTCTTGAACAAGAAGCTTTACGCAGCTGACGAACAGGAAGCTGGCCGCGCGTCCATTCTAATGGGAACAATGGGTATTACTGAAGGTGCTATTCCATTCGCGGCAGCCGATCCACTTCGTGTGCTTCCTTCCATCATGATTGGCACCGCAGTAGGTGCGGCGACTGCAGCGATTCTTGGTGTTGAGTGTTTCGCGGCATGGGGTGGTTTGATTGTACTACCAGTTGTAGACGGTCGATTCGGTTTCCTAATTGCACTTGGTGTTGGCTCTTTAGTGACCGCACTACTGGTTAACTTTCTTAAGGCTCGTCGTAAAGTAGAACAGCCGCAGAAAGAAGAATCTGATGATTTAGACCTAGACATATCAATCGGTTAACTCTAAGTCTTTGAATTAAATATTATCCAATAAAAACAGAACATTAAAATAAAGGTGAGAATTATGACTAATATCGTAGCAGTTACAGCGTGCCCATCTGGCGTAGCGCATACCTACATGGCGGCGGAAGCCGTAGAAGCAGCAGCAAAAGCAAAAGGTTGGAATTGCAAAGTTGAAACTCAGGGCTCAATTGGTATTGAAAATGAGCTGACAGTAGAAGAGGTCGCTCAAGCTGACATCGTGATTCTAACTAAGGATATCGGTATCAAGAATGAAGATCGATTCAAGGGTAAAACTATTGTTCGTATCGGCGTGAGTGATGCCGTCAAGCGTGCAGATGCTGTGATGAGTAAGATTGAAGCTCACTTAGAGAAAGCGACAGCATAACCAGTCAGGCTCCCATACACGAGGGAGCCTTCATACCACAGTTACTTTCTTCAAGCGTTATCGAAAGTGACTCTGTTATGAATCAAGAAAATGCCCATCAGTGGCAATAGACAATAATAATGGAGCCTATTGTGAGCACCGAAAGAATTACTCGATTAAAGTCCGCCCTGTTTGAAGCTCAACGTGAAATCTCTCTAGAACGTGCGCTACTGTATACCGAGAGCCATCAGCAGACGGAAGGGGAACATACTCTTATCCGCCGAGCAAAGGCAACAGCACACGTTTTGGATAATGTTGCGATATCGATTCGTGATGATGAACTGATTGCCGGAAACCGCACCATCAAGCCGCGTGCTGGTATTGTCTCACCAGAAATGGATCCTTATTGGATTGATAAAGAGTTAGATATCTTTGAGTCACGCCCACAGGATAAATTCTATATCTCTGAAGAAGATAAAGTGGTCTATAAAGAGAAGCTGCTGAGTTACTGGTCCGAGCGTTCTATGAAAGATTTTATCAACGCTCAAATTCCTGAAAACGTCAAACAAGCGGTGTCCGAGAAAGTATTCAGTGTTAACCAAACCGATAAAGGTCAAGGCCACATCATTATCGACTTTGGTCGCTTACTTGAAAACGGATTAGGTGCATTGACCGATGACATGTCTACGCTAGCAACCGTTAATAGTGACAACGAGTTTTATCAATCGGTACTGATTCTACTGCAAGCCTCAACTAGACATATTCGTCGTTACGAAGCGTTAGCCAAACAGATGGCCGCTGAGTGCGAGTGCCCCGTTAGGGCGGCAGAGTTAATTCGTATTGCAGGTATCTCTGGCAAAGTCGCCACACAAAAACCGCAAGGTTTTTATGAAGCGTGTCAGCTGTTCTGGTATATGAATATCATTCTTCAGTATGAGTCGAATGCGAGTTCACTATCTCTTGGGCGTTTTGATCAATATATGATGCCGTTTTATCAGAACTCTATCGCCAACGGTGAATCTCCTGCGTTTTTGCAAGAGCTGCTTGAGAGTTTGTGGGTCAAAACAAACGACATTGTCCTACTGCGTTCATCCAGCAGTGCTAAGTTTTTTGCTGGCTTTCCAACCGGTTATACCATCTTGCTCGGCGGTCTGACTGAAAATGGGCGTAGCGCAGTTAATACACTGTCAACACTCTGCCTTGATGCGTACCAAAGCGTGCAACTACCGCAGCCAAACCTTGGTGTTCGAGTTAACGAATTCATTGACCGTGCGTTTCTCAATAAAACCGCAGAAACCATTCGTCTAGGCACAGGTATTCCGCAAATATTCAATGATGAAGTGGTGGTGCCGGCGTTTTTGAATCGTGGTGTCTCTTTGGAAGATGCGCGTGATTATTCTGTCGTGGGCTGTGTGGAGCTGTCGATTCCGGGGAAAACCTATGGGCTGCATGACATAGCGATGTTTAACCTGCTTAAGGTCATGGAATTGGTACTTAAGCGCAATAAGGGCAATCAAGACGTCAGTTTTGAAACATTACTCGCTGAGATTCGCACCGACATTTGCCAGTATGTGCAGCTAATGGTTGAAGGGTCAAACATCTGTGATGTGGGGCATCGTGACTGGGCTCCTGTTCCACTATTGTCCTCGTTCATTAGCGACTGTATCGAGAATGGGAAGGACATTACCTATGGTGGTGGTCGTTATAATTTCTCTGGTGTGCAAGGGATTGGGATTGCCAACCTTTCTGATTCGTTAATGGCGTTAAAGCGTTTTGTATTTGAAGAAAATCGCATGAACTTTGCGGAGTTTATCGCGGTTCTTGAATCTAACTTCGAAGGTAAAGAGGGCGAACGAGTTCGTGCTCGTCTGATGAACCGCTACGAAAAATATGGCAACGATATCGATGAAGTGGATGTGTTGGGTGCTGACTTGTTAAGACTGTTCTGTAAAGAAGTCGAAACCTACCAAAACCCTCGTGGTGGCTATTTTACTCCAGGGTCATACACGGTATCTGCTCATGTTCCCCTTGGTGCTGTGGTCGGTGCGACACCAGATGGAAGATTGGCTGGTGAGCAATTGGCTGATGGTGGCCTATCTCCTATGTTGGGCAAAGATCAGCAAGGCCCGACTGCGGTACTGAAATCGGTCAGTAAGCTGGATAACTACTTACTGTCGAATGGTAGCTTGCTCAATGTGAAGTTCACGCCATCAACCCTAGAGGGAGAGCAGGGCATTACCAAGCTAGGGGATTTCTTACGAGCATTTATGAAGCTCAAGCTGCAACACATTCAGTTCAATGTATTGAATGCAGACACGTTGCGTAAGGCGCAAGAAAAGCCCGAAGATTACGCAGGATTGGTGGTGCGAGTAGCCGGCTATAGCGCTTTCTTCGTGGAACTATCGAAAGAAATTCAAGATGACATTATCCGAAGAACCGCTCATGAGCTGTAATTTCCAAACGAGCGAAACGGGTTGTTCAGAATCTGGGGAGTTTAGTGCGCCCCAGCTCAAAGCGCGAGTATTTAACATCCAGCGATACTCGTTAAATGATGGTGAAGGTATTCGTACCGTGGTCTTTTTTAAAGGCTGTCCTTTGAAATGTCCTTGGTGTGCTAACCCAGAGTCACGTTCGATTGATTTGGTAAACATTCGCAGGGAAGCCAAGTGCTTACACTGTGATGTTTGTGAGCAGGACGCGGATGAGTGTCCAAGTGGTGCGTTTGAACAAGTCGGTTATGACGTCACCATTGATGAGCTGCTCAAAGAAATTGCTAAAGATGATGTGTTCTATCAAACATCAGGCGGTGGCGTCACCTTGTCTGGTGGTGAGATTCTGGTGCATGGCCGATTTTGCATCGAACTTCTAAAGCAGCTAAGAAGACTGGGATACAAAACGGCGATTGAAACCTCAGGACATGGAAATAGTAAGCAGTTGAGCGATATGGCTCAATATTGCGATGAAATTCTGTTTGATTTCAAATTGATGGATGAGGTCAGAGCTAAGGAGATCATCGGCATTAATCTGGATAAGGTACTCGAAAGCTTTAAGACGTTAATGGCCAAACCTTGCAAGGTCATCCCCAGATTACCGCTAATACCAGGCTACACCCTCGATCTCATTAATGTTGATAGGGTACTTGGCTTTATTGCTCCTTACGATATTGAAGAGGTCCACTTATTGCCATTTCATCAATTTGGCTCAAATAAATACGACACATTGGGGATGCACTACACCATGAAAGACACCCCAGTACCGACAAAACAAGAAATTGATGCGATTCAGCGCCATGTCGAAGCGCATGGATATAAAGTCGTCATAGGAGGCTAGACATGAGCAAGAAACGAATTTTGATTACAGGAGCGGGTGGGTTTTTTGGTACTCGATTTATAAATCGTTACCAAGGTGAATTTGAGATTAAAGGGACGGACGTTGCGCAACTGGATATCACTGATAACAGCGCCGTTAACCAGATATTTACCGAATTTCAGCCTGATTTCGTGATTCACGCTGCTGCTATTGCTGTAACGGATTTTTGTAATGAGCATCCTGAAGTTGCTCATAAAGTGAATGTCCAAGGTGCAATCAATGTCGCCAAAGCATGTAAGCAAGTTGGCGCGAAGCTGGTATTCATATCTACTGAACAAGTTTTCAATGGTAACTCTGAAGCGGGTCCTTACACAGAACAATCAATCCCGGTTCCAGACACTGTTTATGGTCAGAACAAACTGGAAGCAGAGCGAGAGTTAGCGAGCATTCTGCCAGAAATGTGGGTGTTGAGGTTCACGTGGCTGTTTGGTTTGCCTGAAAGAAACACCACGATCAATCCCAATGTGGTTTGGAATGCCATTCAAACCTTGTTCAAAGGGAGAGTGATGCACGAACGTGGTAATGAGTTCCGAGGTTTAACCTATGTGCACGAGCTTATCGAGCAGTTTCCTAAGATCTTTGACATCCCTTATGGCACCTATCATACCGGCGCGCACAATGACGCGAGTCGTTATGACATTGCCGAGCATATTCTGACGGAACTCAAATTAGAGCAGCGTTTGCCGGACATATTGGTGCAATGCGATGCGCCTAAGACGCGTGATGTTCGTTTAGACACGAGTAAGCTCGCGGCACAGGGCATCCGCTTTACTGAGAGTAAACAAGCCATTACTCAGTGTTTAAAAGAATTTGGTTATTAAAAAAGTAAACGACGAACCGAAATGAGAGGGCGTCGTGACTAGTGAAAGTTATTGGAGATGTACCATGATTTATATGTTAGATACCGCCAATTTAGATGCGATTAAGAAAGCGGTAGACCTGTATCCGATTGCGGGTGTGACGACCAATCCAACGATCATCGCAAAAGAAAACCGTTCACTGCGCGATATCATTTTGGATATTCGTGAGTTAATTGGCTCTGAGCGTATGCTTCATGCTCAGGTGGTAGGTGACACTGCAGAGGTGATGCTGGAAGAAGCAAAGGCACTGCGTGAGCTTGACCCTGAAATCATTATTAAAGTGCCGGTGACACCGCAAGGTATTAAAGCGATGAAGCTGATCAGCGCTGAAGGTATTCGAATTACTGCAACGGCGATTTTGACTCCGCAGCAAGCATTGATGGCCGCTATGGCGGGTGCTGAATTCCTTGCTCCTTATGTGAACCGCTTGGACAACATCTGTGGTGATGGCACGTTGGTTGCGGCTGAAATGGCCCACCTAATTGATGTCTATAATCTAGATGCAAAAGTACTTGCTGCTTCATTTAAAAACGTTCAACAAGTCCATGAAGTGGCAAAAGCAGGGGTTCAATCCGTTACGATTGCACCAGATGTGTTTGACCAATTGCTTGTTCATCCGTTAACCGATTCTGGTGTCGCTGGCTTTATGAGTGATTGGCATGGCGCTTACGGTGAAGGCAAAACGGTTCTTGATCTATTATGAACATGATTAAAAACAAGTTTAGCTAGGATAGACAAAGACACGGATGCCTAGTGAGATTATACTCACTAGGCTTTTTGCTATAGGAAGATCTTAGGGTAATAATGAAGTTAGTTGGAGTTACGGCTTGTATCAGTGGCGTTGCGCATACCTATATGGCAGCGGAGTTGCTGGAGAAAGCAGCCAAAAAAGCAGGTTATAAAATCCAGGTGGAGACACAGGGAGCATTAGGCGCTGAGAATTCCTTAGAGCAAGCAGCAATTGATGCCGCAGATGTCGCATTTATCATTTCAGAGATCAACATTGAAGGGGCTGAGAGATTCGAGCAATCACGCTTAATCAAGATGTCGATTTCAGATTTTTTGCGTAGTCCAGAGCTGGCGATTAACGCTATCGAGCGCGCTAAAGTAGCCCCAGCAGGGACTGTTATAAGCGTTTAGCTTTATTCTATCGTTCCGCTTTGGTAATGCGCTCGATATTCAGAAGGGGAGCGGTCTGTCTGCTGTTTAAAGACTCGGCAGAAGTAGTTGCTGTCGTTAAACCCGCAGCGATGAGCAATCTCTTTCACTTTGGTGTCATACTGTTTGAGTAAGTACTTTGCCCTCTCTAAGCGAATATGCGTTAAATACTCATTGAACTTCACTTTTCCCTCTTTGTTAAAAAGTTGCGACAGGTAGTTCGGTGAGACGTAGAAATGTTTAGCGACTGACTCTCGCGTCAATGGCTCATGATAGTTCTGCTCCAAGTAATCTCTTACGGCATCAAACAACGCCTTACTCTTAGACGGCGTTTCGGGTGGGTTATGGATCAGGTCATGGATATGACTAAAGAGGCTGCTAGCCAAAAGGTGCAACGTATTCTGATCTTGAGAGTGCCATGATAATTCCTCAATGGCCTGAAGAATAAAGGAGCCTGTTCTCGGTCCGCGCCTTGCGACGTTCTCTTTTATTGCCGAATCGAACTTTTCACCATCCCAACTCAAAAGACTCATCCCAAAACTTTGCTTACCCACAAGGACTGACATGGTGACCACAGGTTTATCCCAATTAGGTTTATTCCAACTTTCGGCTGGTAAGTAGAGAACATCACCTTGTTTGAGAGTGACCTCCGTATCTGTTCCTATGCTATTACCAACGTCCATTTCCAGTTCACCAATTAACACCATTTCAATACGAGGAAAGTGAACTTGATACGCAAGCGGCGGTGGACTTGGTAGGTTACCTGCAAACAGCAATGAGTGGATTTGCTCCGTATGCGTTGCGTAGTGTTCTAAGGCTTCGATGAGGTAGGTTCTATCTAACATGCTTTATAACATTCTTCTAGGTGGTGGAGGCGGAACTAAATAAGAATCCAGTATACGCGACAAGCTTAATTGGTCTATTTGCGTTGCTTCACATTTAGTAAACGATCTTACAAATATCCAGTTTATCGTAGATATTGCCTACAGGATTATTACGGCTTTAACAGTAGATTGATAGGGGAAAAGTCAGCCGAGAAGGATAATAAAATGAGTCACGAATCTACAATAACTAGCCTCTACTCTTTAGAGGGATTAACACCGCATCAATATGATGATTTAGACACTCATGGCTTCACCATCATTCATGATGTGATTGACCTGGAGTGGCTTCAAGAACTCAGAGCAAAGTTTGACTACCTTGTAGAGAAAGAGGGAGATAACTTAGCCATTGAGCACCACCAAGAAGAGACGGTGACTCGAATTGCCAACTTGATCAATAAGGGCACCGTCTGGGAAAAAATCTGGTGTCATCCATTAGTGCTTGATGCCTGCGAGCATATCTTTAATGGCGAATTCAAACTGTCGAGCTTGAATGGCCGCGAGGCTCACCCTGGTGGTGGCTTGCAACCGCTGCATGGCGATTGGAAGAAACCAAGGCCCGATTTCCCCAAAGTGCATTTAGTGAATTCTATCTGGGCACTTGATGATCTTTGCAGAGACAATGGCGCCCCTCGGATTATTCCGGGCACTCATTTACGTCCAGAGTTACCAGAAAATGTTTTAGAAGATACCGAAGCAACGCATCCAGATGAAGTCTACCTTGAGTGTCCTGCTGGCAGTATTATGATTTTTAATGCCCACACCTGGCACGGAGGTACGGTCAATACGCTAGGTACGCGTCGCCGTGTATTGCATGGGTTGTATGTCGCTAAAGACGGGGTTCAGCAGCAAGATCAGAAGAAGTGGTTAACGGCGGAGACCTCAAAGAGGCTTAATCAGTCGCAACGTCGACTGTTGGATGTTTAAGTTAACGGGTGTGTTGGGGTAAATAAGTTGGCGCTAAGTATTCAACGCCAAC
This sequence comes from Vibrio sp. McD22-P3, assembly GCF_021568915.1. NCBI lineage: Bacteria > Pseudomonadati > Pseudomonadota > Gammaproteobacteria > Vibrionales > Vibrionaceae > Vibrio > Vibrio sp. McD22-P3. Next base: position 65,472 of record NZ_JAKGTN010000020.1, on the reverse strand, counting down.
TTTTCATCTCCTTAGCGAACTTCTAATCCTAAATTGTACTGAGCGAGACAGCGGGTAACATAACTCACTTTCAGCAAGCCCGCGATGACGATTGTACTAATGTGCGCAGCGATTTGTTGAGGTAGCGTAAACAGGTGTGCATAGGGGTAAGACACCAGAATACTCACGATCATGGCAATAAAGGTGGCCACTAATGCGATGTTTGAGAAAGTGAGTAGGTGGTGGAAGTTAAATTTATTATGTTGAGCAGTCATAAGTTACCTCACTAGGGTATTGTTTTTATTTGATACTACTCTTACTTAATTCATTTTCTGTGCCACGTTTTATTTTTGTTTTATTACAGTTGGTTATAGTTTTTTTTGATTATTGATTTGTCAAAAAGATAAGATTTAAAATATGTCAATAAGACTCGTATGTGTGTAATTGTGTTGGTGGCTTGAGCGCAAATAATGATAAAAAAGGCTTCTTTCTAAAGCTGAAAGAAGCCCTAAAGAAATAGTCGAGGTAGATTACGCTTTGTGAATCTTCGCGGGTAATGATTGACGGGCAGCAGCGCCTACAACCCAATCCAGCATGACGCCTTTACTCTCTCTGGTAGGGTCGATTAAACCGATGTCATTGATATTTACTCCATCCATTTGACGACTTTTGATAGGTTGCTGCTTGTCACCAATCCAGTGAGCTCGTTGCCCTAATTCCGTATGCCCAAAACCATGCTCGAATCCAAGTGTGCCTTGAAGGATTCCCGGCACAATCATCGCAAGGGCGGTGGTACTCGCTCCGGGCGTTTCGATGATGAACTTATCACCTGTTTTAATTCCTGCGTTGCTGGCATCATCTGGATGAATATAGACCGGATTGATACCTTTAATTGAGTTTAACCTTGGTGAAAGGTTGGAGACCGCACTATGAATATTGGATTTAAAGTTTGTTAAGCTAAATGGCCATTTGTCTTTTGGATAGCGATCTTCTAATGGTGTCCCATCCGCTAGCTTCTGCGGGTGCCATGTAGGGCAGCCACTGTAGTATTCACCAGTCATTGTGTTTCTTGAGCTGCCCACACGCTCGTTCCAAACAGCAAGCGGACGAGACCATTTGTACTTCATCTGTTCGCCTTTATAAGCCTCGGTAGCATTTTCAAATCGTCCTCCTCGAGTGAAAATGTAAGCGACGCGACTCACTTCCTCTGGTGTTAATGTCTTTTGCATACTCGGTAGTAATCGTTCTAAGCCTGACCAGGCGATGTCTTCTGCACTGACGTCAGGTACTCCACCTTTCACATAAGCTAGGTTAGCGGCTGAACGCAAATAATAGTCGTCCGCAGAATGGATCCCATGCCATTGACCATTGGTATCTCGAATTGCTTTTTCACCGAAACCTCCCAATTCCATTTCTTTAGCGACATCGATTAAGAAGTTTTCTAAGCAGATAGAGCGACCGTCGGCAGATTTTTCTGTTCGAGCTTCGACGATAGGCCAACGTGCAGTTACAGTTTTTACTGGAACATCATGCCAAGGTGTTGCCATCCCCCAACTTTCGTAGGTGACAGTATCAGGTACGATGTAATCAGATAATGCAGTGGTTTCGTTGATAAAAGCATCGACAGAGACAATTAATCCGAGTTGCTTCGGATCTCTTAGCTTGTCCTCTAATAATGTCTTTAGTCCTGGTACACCGTAAATAGGGTTTGCCATATGGTTAATCCATGCCTTAATGCGATACGGGTAACCATCAATGGCAGCGGATAAGTGCTCAGTCAGTAAAGGCGCTGCAAACGGATACCACGGTGCTCGCGTAGGGTATGGGGATTCTCCAGCTGCAACACGACGTTTGTACTCATTGGTCTTTTCATATGGAAATTTGCTGCGTGACAAGAAAACGCCTTTTGGCGCAGTTTTGCCAGGGAACTTCGTAAAGTCATAACGCGGGCCAGCAGCAGATGTAGGATAGCCGCCGGCTTTCGCCATTGCGCCTCCTTTCATGTTGATATTACCTATGAGCGCATTGAGCATCATTATGGTAAACGCGTTATAGAACCCATTGGTGTGCATGTTGCCACCGTGTGTATCCACTACCGCCTTAGTGCCATAGCTTGTGAATTTCTTAGCCAAAGCAGTGATTTCATTAACGGGGACTTCACACTGTTTGCTGTAGAAGTTTAAATCATGTTTAAAAGCTTCTTCTTTTAATCGCTGCAGAGACGATTTAACTCGAACTTTGCCTGAAGAGAGCTCGACGGTTTGGTCAACAAACAATTCCGCTGAGCCCGTTTGAGTATTTAAGCCAAATTGCCCAGATTGCGCATCAATAATCACATAAGAATCGTTGTCAGATAGTGCTTCACCTTTGAATGGTAGGTTTAAATCGGAGGCGCGCAAAAAGGTGCCATAGCGCGGATGACTTTCGTCACTAATCACTAAATGCGTAGCGTTACACCAATGTGCGGTACCCGCGTTATGCATGGCATTCACACCAGGTTGGCTTAGGAAATTCTCATTGTAGCGCCTGTTTTTGATGATCCATTGAATCATTCCTAGCACTAATGCGGAATCTGCCCCTGGTTTGATAGGTAGCCAATGGTTGGTATCAGCTGCAGCGAGACTAGAAGAGCCTGCCGGCAAGCTCGGAGTTACTATGGTGTAGGTAAGCTTGCCTTCTGTTCGTGCTTTAGCAAGTTGGCGTGCTTGACGTTTGAACGGATTACCAGCTTGAGCGGGAGACATGCCGATGAAAATGATGTACTCAGCGTTGTCGAAGTCAGGTTTAAGATGGGCAAATTTGTCTAGGTCATTCATAAATGCACCACTGCCTGCTCGGAACGCATAACCGCAATATGAGCCGTGATGGCCGAAGTTTCTGGTTCCAAAACTGTTGAAGGCAAATCGTTTAAAGATGTCATCTCTACCTTCATTACCAGCGTTGGTCATCAAAAGTTGATTGGCTTTAGGTCCATATTCTGGGTTATCTGCATCGACAGGAGTTACAAGATCTCGAATATCTTTGAGACCTTCGACATGCCCCTCACCGAATAAGTCTCCGCCGTGTACGACTTCTTGAATCAATTTCTCATAACTGATGGGTTGCCATTTCCCATCACCTCGCTTGCCCACACGTTTCAATGGTTGGGTAATTCGATAGGGACTATTGCGAATCTCCATCATGCCGTTGCCGCGAGCACAAGCTGTAGAGCGTCCTTCGAGGCCAGATTCGCCTGCCATGCCTAGATAAGCATCCTTAACAGGCGTATTGAATGGAATATGCTGTTGGTGAGAGAGTGGATGGTATGGGTTACCTGCAATACGCAGTATTTCGTCATTGCGATTGTCGATACGTACACGTAAACCACATAAGGTCCAACATCCAAAACACATAGAAGGTGCTACGCGCTGGTTCGGGTTTGGTATTAGGTCGCCCGTTGGGGTCACTTTGTATTCAGGATCGAGTGAGTTTCCATGGTGAATATTACGGGTTTTCTGTCCTGCAGTACCTTCAACGACTCCATCGACCATATGCTTAGTAGTGGTTGAATAGCCAGCTGAAAAAGCACCCAGACCACCGACAGCTAGGCCAGATTTCAGAAACTGACGACGTTTGTTATCCATAATGAAATCCTCTTAAATCAGTGTTGGTTTAGGGTAATGGAGTTGATGTTCTGTTTAGGCTGAACAAGCTCAGAGCAAAGTAAAGCAAGAGCAATCCACAGGCCAAACATACCTATAATCCCGAGCAAGCCATTGCTGCCCACAGGAAGGTGATAAGGGTAAGGACCAACATCAAATTTCGCGATGGTTTGTACTTCCATCATGGTGACCCAGCGAACACTCCATGCGCTGACAAGGCAGATAAAGGACACGATAAGCAAATAGAAAAAATGTGTTTTGTTGTCGTGTAGGCAGAAGAGCGACAACAGTATGTTGGCAACAAGCAGAACGGTAAGCAGTGCAATTTTATTAACCCACTGCGAGTTGGCATAAAGTGAAAACGCGGAATTATTCGATGCCCAAAGAGGGATTAATATGAGGGCTAATACGCTACTCAATATCATAGTCTGTTTCACTAGACGGGTATCTCCCAATGACAGTGCTTTCGGTTTTGAGGGAATAAGGAGCAGAATTAGCAGAGTGAAGCCAATTGCTGCTGAGAAAGCTGTGACGAACCAAATGAGTGGTGAGGCAGGTTGATTCCATAATGGACGAGACTGAACAACGGCTATCTCTGCGCCGGTATAGAGAGCAATTGTCAAACCAGAAATCACGGTGGCAATGGCTGCACTCATCATTAGTTTACGGCTGGTGGTCCATTGACCTAGTGATAACTTAGTAAAGAGTCGAAGCAGTTTATTGTTCTGATGTTGCAGCGCCACTAGGTCATTTCGAAGATAAAGCCAAGCTGTCGCTATCGCCAATAACGAAAATAGAGGTAGAAAAATCGAACCTAAAGACATCCAAGACCAAGGTGTGAAGTGTGCGTAAAAGTGCCAAGCTCTACCTGGTTGATGTAAGTCTCCGGTTAAGGCAAGTGGGCCAACAATCGCACCGATGGCCAAGGTCAGTGCTAAAGCAGCACGCAAATGATGGCTGGTGTGAGATTGAAAGGTGAGAGCAATCAAAAACAAAATAGCTGCGGCATAGGCTGAGCCAATGTAAAAAAAGTACTGTACCGCCCACGGGAGCCATGCGATAACCTGGGGTTGAACTAGAACTTCAGTAATGTTCATACTTGCTCTCCTTGTGGTTCGTAAATAGCGGGTTGACCTTTTATGTGCTGAGTAAAACGTTCATTCATGCCGATATAAAACACGTGGGGATCGGTTCCTTCTTCCGGTTTTAACACCTTAATATCATGACTATGCTCGCTCATTAAGCGTCGAACTTCGCTGTGGGGATCATTCAGGTCACCAATGACACGTGCACCTCCAACACAAGTCTCGACACAGGCAGGTAGTAAGCCTTGCTCCAGCCTATGTGCACAGAAGGTACATTTATCTGCAGTCAAAGTGTCTTCATTGATAAAACGCGCGTCGTACGGACACGCTTGAACGCAGTAAGCACAGGCAACACAACGACTGTTATCAACCATGACGATGCCATCTTCACGTTGAAAAGTAGCTTGAACTGGGCAAACTGCTACGCAAGGCGGGTTATCGCAATGGTTGCAAAGGCGCGGCAGCATAAAGGATTTCACTTCTTTGGTAGCGGTTGAACCGTCATCCAAAGTGACTTCATACTGTTTTACCGTGGTTCGGAACTGACCAATTGGAGCTTGATTTTCGATACTGCAACCGACTGTGCATGCTTGGCACCCTATGCATTTGCGAAGATCGACAATCATGGCAAATCGTTTTCCAGTTTGGCCTTTTCGGTCGGGTTCCTGATTGTTCCTTATAACTGTACTGGCGGTAGCTGTACCAACGCCTGCAACAGGGATGAGTGCAGCGCCAGCTGTAATGGCGCTAAGAAAGCGACGTTTGGTGGAATCCATAACTCACCTGCTAAGATTAATGAAAGCCTGTTGGTATTGTCAGAATTGTTACTCGCTGTCGATATAGTGGATTTCCACATACCACGATCAAAGTTGATCTAAGACAAATGCCGAAGTGCCTCTATTGCTGCTATTCTGGTGCTCTAAATCTTAAGGATTAAAAACAATTCATGGTGAGAAGCACGCTACGTTGGGTTCGTTTATTGATGGTTATCGTTGGCACGATAACTGGATTTGCCTATGCAGGGCAGCAAGACCAAGGGACGAAGATAGATTCAACAACTAAGGCACAAGTGGATGTAGGGGTATTAGCTATCAGAGGGCATTTATATGCTCAGCAACGTTGGCAGCCGACTATTGATTGGTTAAATCAACAGATACCTGGCGCGCATTTTGTACTGCATCCTTTAGATCTTGATGGAATGGCGCAATCGGTTAGAGAGCAGCGTATGGATTTCGTTTTAACGAATCCAGGGCAAGCCGTTCAATTAGGTCGTCAATACCCATTATCGTGGATAGCGACGATAGTAAGTCAAGCACCAGAACGCTCAAACTACGGCATTGGTTCGGCTTTGGTTGTTCGGTCTGCCTCCCCATATAAGACACCAAGTGACGTTGCAGGTTTATCGATTGCTGCTGTTTCTAAAGATGCTTTTGGTGGATATCTAACGATGCGATACCAAGTTCTAACTGACGGAGGCGATCCTAATAGTTTCTTCTCCGATGTGCGCTACTTGGGGTTTCCAATTGATGCCAACCTATATCAACTTCGTGATAAGGCGGTAGAAGCGGCGGTTGTACCAGCGTGCTTGTTGGAACAAATGGAGAAGGAAGGATTGATAGATAAAGGGTTGTTGCGTGTGCTGAACCCTCTTGAACAAACGCATTCATCATGTGCTGTTTCTACACCTCTGTATCCTAACTGGTCGTTTGCAAAAACGGAACGCGGCTCATCTCAACTCGCCAAAGAAATCAGCCGAGCTTTGCTTGCTATGCCTGCTGACAGCTCAGCAGCGATTGCCTCAAAAGCGTCAGGCTGGACTTCTCCGGTTAGTTTACTCTCCATTGATAAACTATTTCAGGCTATGGATTTGCATCCGCTTCAGCAGCCTTGGTGGAAGGAAGCTATTCGTTGGTTAAGGTTGCATCAAGAATGGGCATGGACACTGTTTTTATTCGTGATTGTATTGAACGTGTATCACTTTTGGCTTGAATATCGCTTTAGCAAGAGTAAACACGACTTAGAACAGACATTGCTGCGCCTCAAAGAAAAAAGTGAAATGTTAGAACATACACAGAGAGTTGCGATTATTGGTGAATTAGGCAGTAGTTTGGCACATGAAATTAACCAACCATTAGCTGCCATTCGAAACTACAGTGAAGGTGGCTTGCTGCGCCTTGCCAAAAAGCGTCCTTCAGAAGACATAGTGCCAGTGTTGGAAAAAATCCAAGACCAAGTTGAGCGAGCCGATGCAATTATCAGCCGACTAAGGGATCTCATAAAGAAACGTGCGATCGCGAAGACAGAATGTGATGTTGAACAGTTGCTAGGGGATAGCATCGAGCTACTTAAATATCGATTAGACAAAAATGGTATTGAGACGGTTCGGAGTACAGAAGGGCAACAACGACTCGTCAATGTTGACGCGGTGGGTATACAACAAGTACTTGTTAACGTGATCAACAATGCTATTGAGGCCTGCTCAAAGCTTGCTGAAAAACAACGTGACTATAAAGGAACGATAGCTCTTCATACTGAGTATCAATCTCAAATGTTATCTATTCGAATCGCAGACAACGGTACGGGCTTGGAGCAAGATAACCCGACTCAAGCTTTTATAAGCAGTAAAAAAGATGGCCTAGGGTTAGGCTTGGCAATATGCCGCGATGTAGTGGAGATGCACAACGGAGAGTTACAAATACAATCAACGCAGCCGCATGGCTGTTTAGTCGTGATTACTTTGCCATACCATCTACCAGCAGACACCATGCTCACTGACGAGTAGCCAAGGAGTGATATAAATTGTGTGATAACCAACTGCCTGTATACGTCGTTGATGATGACGAATCTGTCAGAGATTCATTGGCGTTTATGCTTGAAGAGCACGACTTTAATGTAACCAGCTTTCCTGATGGTGTGACTTTTTTAAATAGCGCTGATATCCAACAAGCGGGTTGTGTGATTTTAGATAGTCGTATGCCAAAGCTTCGCGGCCAACAAGTACATCAAATCCTGACAGAAGCACACAGTCCACTCGCGGTTATTTATCTGACGGGACATGGTGATGTTCCAATGGCTGTAGATGCCTTACAGTCTGGAGCCGTCAACTTCTTCCAAAAGCCAGTGAAAGGTTCAGAGTTAGCTCAAGCGATAGTCCTAGGGTTGGCTCAGTCATCTGCCAACCTAGATACAATGGAAGCAAAAAACGCGTATGCGTCGCTAACACCGCGAGAAAAAGATATTCTGCGCTTGATCATAGCCGGAAAGCGCAATATTCGTATTGCTGATGAATTGTGTATCGCTATGCGGACGGTGGAAGTTCATCGAGCCAGTTTACTGAGAAAATTCAAAGCAAAAACGGTGGCTGAGTTGGCGTTTATTTATGGTTTGACCAAAAACAGCTAGTCGAAGGAATTTTACCTCATTAAAGAAAGTAACTCTTCATGTGAGCTAAGAAGTATTCAACGCGCATTGGCTTTAGTTTTCGCTCTTTGTATACCATGTTAACAGACGATTGCTGATAGATTTCGTTTGGAAGGACAGGCACTAGCGTTTTATCGGTATCGTATTTTTCTACTAGGTTAGGCATGATGAAAGCTAGTCCTAGGCCTGAAGCACAAGCTTTGAAAATGGTATAGCCGCTATTGACTGCCAATGCCACTGGTAGCTGTTTAAGTACTGACTTATCTGACTCTTGATAAATGAATGGATTTTTAGATTTGAGCTGTCTATGAGGCGCTTTTAGGTCAGCAATAGAGCTAATGTCGCCATATTCTGAAAGATATGTCTTTGATGCCATAAGGTATCGTTTATATGATAGTAACTCACTTGAAATCAAGCTCTTATTACTTACTTCTCCAATACAAAACCAAATGTCGATGCCTTCTTCAAGCATATCGACTTGCCGATTAGAAAAATCAAGATCGAGCAAAACTTTAGGGTACTTTCGGGAAAAACTCACGAGGGCGTCTTGAAGTAGGAGGTTACCAAGGTCAACGGGTACGACAACTTTCAAAATGCCTGTGGGCTCCAGTTGGTGGAGCATTATTTCATCTTCTGAACGTCTTAACACATCGTCCACATTTTGACAGTAGCGGTAGAGTGCTTTTCCCTCCTCAGTTAGGTCAAGTGCTCGTGTTGAACGTATGAGGAGTTTAACGCCGTAGTATGCTTCTATTTCTGATATCTTACGGCTTACAGTAGAGGCATTGATTCCTAGCTCTTCAGCGGCTTTAGACAACGAGTTTAGGTCTACTACACGCCGAAAGATGACAAGTGTATTTAAGTCAAAGCGATTATTGTTTCTGTGCAAAACTGTTCCTGATTTCGAGCCATTTAACCATAAGTCTATATGTAGATAATATGAAATCAATACACAGTATCTGATTGTAGTTTGCTCTTTCTAGGTATTGACGTTAATAGTACCGAATGAAGGACATTCTAAGATGAATTTAACTCTCCATAATCTTTCGAAACCTCTAACTTTAGCTGCCATTGTTCTATTGGTAATATCTGCTGTCAGCATGATTCTTAGTGACTTGTATTCTCCATTTACAACGGATAGTTACGTGATAAGTGATATATCGAAAATATCTACTGATATTGACGGTGTGGTAGAGCACATATACGTAAGAAATGGTCAATTTGTTAAAAAAGGTGACCCTCTTTTTAAAATTGAAACTGATGAACTTCAATCTAAGTACGATACCGCTTATGCAAATTTGATTATTCTAGAACAGAACTTTAAGAAGATTGAACTTGAAATGGGTTTGATTGAAAGCGAAATAAAGCAAAAAACAGAAATTGCCAGTAATAAAAAACAGCACTATATGAGGATGAAAACCCTTTTACGTAATAAAGCAATTAACCAGCAACAATATGATGATGCTTACACAGCATACATTGATGAAATAAGAGAAATAGAACAACTTAAAATCAAGTTACAGATTAACCACGTTAAGCTTGGCTCAGAACAAGGTGGAAACGGTGGGCTGATGTTAGGGAAAGCTATATTAGAAAAAGCTAGGAAAAACCTTAATAAAGCTACAGTACATGCTCCATTTGACGGAGTAATTACCAATATGCAGCTCGTAAAAGGTCATTTTGTATCAAAGAACTCACCGCAAATCGTCATAACCTCTCAATCACAGAGACAGCTCGTCGCTGATTTTAACGAAAAAGGTTTAGATCTTTTACCCAATGCGAATTGCTTGGTTGTGTTTGATGCTATACCTGGCAGAATATTCAAGACACAAGTAACTAGCATAGACCAAGCGATAACTGTAACTGGGGTTGGCGATCAAAAGTTAGGAGAGACTGCTACGGTAGCTCAGGGAGATAGATGGGTACGCAAAAGCCAATATGTTCGCTCTACTCTAAATATGCCAGATGTTGATAGCAGTTTAATTTCAGGTTCTCGAGCAACAGTAATGGTAGTTCGTGACGATAGCAAATACTGGAATTCGTTTTCATATATGACGATGCATATTATTGCATTATTTCGTTACCTATACTAATGAAAGATATATCCTATGTTTAACATAAAAGCACCAATGATAAGAAGTGCACTGTTCTTTACTCTATCGATTGTTATCACTGATATGCTGCATTTAGGAATGCCAGTATTTAGTGTTTTTTTAGGTCCAGCTTTGATCTTACGAGATAAGTTTAGCTTGAATAAATCATTAGTGTTCATATCTTTAGTTAGCATCTATTTTATTTCGGGCTCCTTGGCTGCGACAATACTCGACCATAACCAGTGGGCGTTAATAGTAATCTCGGTTTTCGTCATATATAGCTATTTGCGAATTGAAAAACTTGCATCATTTTCAACGGCGCCGCTATTTTTATATTGTTATGGACTTATTAATACAACATATGGAACTTCGATGGAGTTGTATTTTTACCAACTTCTACATGTCGCGTTCATGATGCTACTACTAGCAAAAGCTATTTTTTGGATTTTGCCGACCCCAACTAACCAAATGTCATCCAGACAAAATCAAAAAGTCGCCAAGCGTTCTAAGACTCTGAATGTGATATCCACCATCATCATATCTCTATCCTTGGTTTACTTTCTATCGATTGAAGTTGGCAAGGCCATATTCTGCCTTTCAGTGATCATAAGTATTGTTTGTAGACCAGATTATGCTTCGATAATAAAAGGCCTAAAAAGTATCTTACCGCTGCAGGTATCCGGCTGTTTTATTGCGCTAGTATTACACATGCTTGTGGCCGGTCATGGCCAAAATATACTGATGCTATCGCTAGTGATATTTGGCTTCTCCATTGTTGTATTTTACTTCGCTCATAGTTCGGAGAAAATCTCCAAGAAAATACCAAATTTCGAAATTGGACTCCTAGCAGCTACGCTGACACCGTTTACACTGTACACTCATTCAAGTGGGTTCGATATTGGTCCGTTTATTCGACGAGCTACGAATATGGGTGTTATTTGGGGGTTGGGTACACTCATGATTGTGCTGCTGCCATGGTGTCTATCGTGGTTCAAGCGTATGTAAATTACTCTACGACTAGTTATTTTGTAGAAGGATAAGAGTATCAATATGATGTTTTAAGTAGGTACCAAAAGTGTGCTAGCTCAAACATTCAATGTGAGTACAGTAATAGAGTACTATCCAATGCTCTTAAATATAGTTTTAATCGTTTCACGAAGCCACTCATGACCTTTATCTTTCTTTTGTGATTGATGCCATGTCATGTATATGGGAACTTTCTTTGCAGAAAATGGTAATGGGAGTACATTCAAATCTAATCGTTCCGAAAATTTATTTGCATACCATTCACCACATACACTAAGCCACTCAGTTTCTGAAACCAATTGCATGGCTGTTAGCAGTGAACCTGTAGAATAGGCTACTTTTCTAGTTGGAAGTTGGCCTTCGATAGCAAGAGAGTCTAGTGTATGAGTACTAAGACGTTGGCTGCGCCATGTAACGTGATGCGCTTGCATAAAGTCATCGAAAGATAATGAATCTTGAATAGTAGGATGCGACTTACTCGCTACAACAACTGCTTTTTGTTCCATTATAAGTTCATTGTGGTAGCCGTGTTCAGAGAGGGGAACGGTCGCCAGAATGACATCAACGGTTCTTCGGCGAAGGTCATCTTGTCTATCTGCTTCGTTCAAGTGTTCTACGTCTGCTTGAATCGTAATATGAGGAGCGTATTTCTGCTTATATTTGGTAATCGCAGGTACCATCATCAAATCAAAATCTTTATGGCTTGATATGCGGAAAGTTCTTTGACTCTTAGAAGGAATAAATTCTTGTTTAGAACTGGTGCCATTGAGCAGAAAACTCAAGGGGCCTTGTATTTCACTGTGCAGTTGAAGAGCAAAATTGGTAGGCGTTATCCCTCTGCCTTGTCGAATAAAAAGAGGGTCTTGATACTGATCTCTAAGGCGGTTGAGAGCGTGACTCACAGCCGGAGCAGTAATATTTAAGACCTCGGCCGCCTCGCTAACGCTTTTAGATTTCATTACAACATCAAAGGTTTTTAATAAATTAAGATCCATAACCTACTCTTTAAGCAACATTACAAAATGATAATGCATTCTATATATATATGATAGTCAATTTGTGGCTTAAGCAGTAATGAGAAAGTTACTGCTGGTGGGGTGTACTACGATTAACGAGAAGTTTGTTGAAGTTTACTTATCTATGTTTTGATGTCGTCTATCATACAGATGTTGTAAGGCTTTCCTACCGACTGGCAGTGCTCCACCCATCTAGTTGGCCAAAAGATACGGCTAGACTTTCCTATTTGTATGCACGTCATTTCAACTCCTTGGTAACTAGTCTGTTTTCCCAGAGGTAACGATTTATCTTTAGACAAATAACAGTGTTGTTTCAGTTCGTTTTTTTGGGCTAATTGGTAAACCCAGTTATCCTCGTTACTTTGCTTAAAAGCACTATAATATGACGCGTTTGCATTGGTCACGGCGGAAACTTCTTGCTGTTGAGCTAACAATTGTCCTGCATCGGCTGTGAAGCTAATCGGTGCCACTATCATTGGTAAAAGGGTTAAGCATCGTTTTAACTGCGTAACTTTGTACATATCGTTATCATCTCTTTGTTTTGTGGAGAAGTTCATACTGTAAAGCATCATAATTCGCCTGAGGTACTCTAGGTTTTAGCTCATTTAGGCAAGACTTGGCAGCCGTATTGTTCGACTCTATGTAAACACTACATAGTGTGTACAGTTGCTCGGCAGAGCCTGACAGTTGATACGCATGTTCGAAAAGCGGTACAGATTTTTCGAGGTCAAAACCTTTTTGCGCTACGGCATATAAATACCAATAATAGCTATTCGTTTCAGCTAAAATGGCAGCGGATTTGAAGTCGGAAAGCGCTTCGCGTTTGTTATCATTTCGTACACGAGCAAGTGCTCTGGCGTAATACAGTTGTGAAGCATTGGGATTTAACAGAATACCTTCGTTCAGTACATCTAAAGCTTTGTCAGTATGACTGTCTGCGCGATAGGATTCTGATAATCCAACCCAAAAAGCTTGATTACTTGAGTCTTCTTCAATAAGTGATTTATAGGTCGTTATTGCTTTTTTAGTGTCACCTGATGCTTGATACACTTCAGCCAGTTTAAAGGTTGAAAAGGCGTCATGCTTTGATTTGTAATACTGCTCTAGTCTCGGGATATATAAATCAAGCTTGTGTCTCATAGATGTTGTTAACTTCGGATACATCTTTGCTAAGCTGTATGTTGCCGCATAGCTTAAGGTCGGGCTAGTACCACCTAAAAAAGGTGAAATGAGCTCCCAACGATAGTCGAGTGCTAACCCATCACTACCTACTATTGCAGCATGTTGAATGCGTTCATTATCCTCTTTGAGTGCTCGAGCGATGGCTATTAGAGCATTTTGGGAAGGCGTGATTCTTAACGATTCTAACGCGTCAATTCGTTGCTCGATTGGCTGAGACTTATCCTGAGCGACATATGCAGGATCATTTTTATTTGGATTGAAGTTTTCAGACGGTGCTCCTGAAGCAAACACAGAAAACGACAACAAACCAATAAAGATTAAAGATAACGACTTCATGCCTATGCCTTGTGTTCAGAGATTATTTGATTATCGATTAGGGCTTGGTCGCTATGCTTTCCATGAGCGACGGGTAAACCAAGTCTTCGCAAGGTAAATGCAAAGCCTGCATCTGCATGACGAAAGAACTTATTCCATCCCGCACACAGGTAGTTCAGGCCATTTTCGCCTTCTTTGGTCTTGATGAATCGATTTTTTGGACACTCTCCAAAGCATGCAAACTTATAGTCACAATCTCTGCATTGTTTAGGGAGGGATTTTGACTTCGCTGTACCGAACTGTTGTTGTTTAGCCGAGAACGCCATGTTTTCGAGTTCGGTCTCGGCAATATTACCGATTTTGTACTCTGGATAAACATAGTGATCGCACGTGTATACATCACCATTAGGTTCCATCGCTAAGCCCTTTCCGCACATTTCACCCAGAGTACAAAGAGGGTTTCTATGTCCCATCCACGCCTCAAGAAATGCTTCGAAATACTGAACAAATACGGTTCCCACATCGTTACATATCCATTCATTGAAAATAGCGATGAGAAAATTGCCCCATGCATGATCAGAAACACAGAATGGTTCCACTACGGAGTCTTTGTAGCCTGGGATAAGGCGTTTGTCACCTTGCATTAATCTCTCGTCAATCTGCCAAGTATTTGGTGCAGTTTCGCGGAAGGTTTTCATTTCAACAATTGGGATGAACTGCATCTGAGGTGACTTCACTACATCCCTTAAAAAACGATACACCTCTAATGGGTTTCGACTAGTTATATTGTTCACACAGGTAAGTGTTGCAAAGCTCACTTGGTGTTTATGTAACAGTTCAACAGCTCTCATTACTTGTTTGAAGGTACCACGGCCAGATTTGTTGGTACGATAGGTATTGTGCAGCAGTTCAGGGCCATCAATGCTTAAGCCAACAAGAAAGTTGTTCTGTTTGAGAAACTTACACCACTTGTCATTTAAAAGGGTGCCATTGGTTTGGAGGTCGTTGGAAATAATTACACCTTCAGGTTGGTATTTTTTTTGAAATTCAACGATCTTTTCAAAATAAGGAAGACCTAACATAGTAGCTTCGCCGCCCTGCCATGAAAAAGTAATCTGCGGTGTATTTTGGCCTTGAATATAATCTTTAATGAATTTCTCTAGTTTTTGGTCGTCCAGTTTTGGTGAACATCCCTTTTTATACTCAAGCAGGTCTTCTTTACTTAAATAATAACAGTAATCGCAGTCTAAATTACATGCTGCGCCAATCGGCTTTGCCATTACATGCATGCGCTTAGATGGTTTGCCATTAAATTGTGGTCCCGCTTGAATTACAGGGCTGGTATCACTCATAAATAACCTTTCTCGTGTTTCGTTGATAGGAGTACTATAAGGCGTCCAATGCCAATTAATTGAATAGCGGTGCTTATTAGTTATTTAACTAAAACTAAATCCAACTCTATGTGTATGCTCAATCAAGAACTCAAGGCACTGATTAGCTTCATCTTATCTTTCTCTGTAAGGTTCCCACTTTCAATTAAGATTTTGATGGATTGATAAACAGAAGACTCAGCACGTGTTGGTGCGGCCGTTTGTTTACTGGATGTCGCGGTAGTAGGCATGACAATTTGGGGCTGGCTTGGTGCCTTCTGGTATTGTTGTTGGCTAATTTGAACCATATCTGATTGGCCATTAGATATTTCTTTTGCCGTTTGCTCGTACTTATTAAAACGAGCGATATTTTCTAGTACTGCGCTGTTAGAGTCATCTGCAGTCGTTGCATGAGCGCAAGCTGATGTGACCAATAACAGTATTAAAGCTGCTTTATTCATGGTTTTCTCCAAAAAAGAGGGTGAACGTCAATTCACCCTTGTATCGTTAGTTGAGTTTTGTCTAGTGAGCAGTTTGAACTTTTGAGCCACCAGCACCTATACCAAAGTTTTTGTAAACCGTTTCACTTGCTCCAGACATGGTGAAAGATCCAGGGCGTTGTGATGGTGGGTAATCCTTGTATGTCATTAGGTGTTCTTTAACCAATTGGTTGGCTTTATAAAACACAAATACATTGTCAAGTTCCCAGTTCCAGTAGCCATTTGCGTTTTGATCAGCACGCTCAAATGGGTCTTGACGAAGGTTGAAGATTTTAGGCAGACGTAACCATGTGAACGGTTCTGCCCATAGAGCCATTGTTTTCGCACGTTGTTCACCGTACACAACTTTCCAATCTGTGCTGTGGTTTTTACCGCCACCGATGTAATTGTCTTGTGAGTAGCGCATAGCAACGATCTGAGCGTCCGCGTTGTACAACATAATGCTCTTACGTGGAGTTTCTTTAGTGCGACCTGCGAAGTAATCATTCATGTTATAACCATCAAGATGGATCTTGAACTCTTTGTTGTTCGCTTTAAATCCACCTTTTAGAAGGTCTTGTTTGATGTGTGAGTTACCTGCAGCAGCGACTAGTGTTGGCAGCATATCTAGACCAGAAACCATGCCGTTTAGTACTCGACCACCATCCCAGTGACCGGCAGGCCAGCGAACGAATGCAGGTACGCGCCATGCACCTTCCCAGTTAGTTTCTTTTTCTGAGCGGAATGGAGTGATTGCACCGTCAGGCCATGCATTATAGTGTGGACCGTTGTCGGTACCATACATGACTATGGTGTTGTCAGTTAAGTTGTTATCATCAAGATAATCGAGAAGTTGGCCGATGTTTCTGTCGTGAGACACCATGGCATCATTGTAGAAACCCTGACCAGAAATACCTCTGTCTTTCGGATTAAGGTGCGTTTTGAAGTGCATCTTGGATGAGTTCCACCAAACAAAGAATGGCTTGTGCGCAGCTTGTGCCTTGTCCATAAACTTAATAGCGTGTGCCGTAACGTCATCATCAATGATTTCCATGCGTTTTGTGGTCAATGGACCTGTGTCCTTGATTTGACCATCAGCCGTTGAGTGGATGACACCACGAGGACCGTATTGCTCGGCAAACTTAGGATCTTTAGGGTAGAAGTCATGCTCAGGTTCTTCCATCGCGTCTAGATGATAAAGGAAACCGTAAAACTCATCGAAGCCGTGATTTGTAGGTAAGTCTTTATCTTTGTCACCTAGGTGGTTTTTACCAAATTGACCTGTCATATAACCCATATCTTTAAGCGCTTCGGCAATCGTCATATCATCGTCAGCGATACCTTGTGGAGCACCAGGAAGACCAACCTTAGTCATTCCAGTACGCAAGCCATCTTGACCGGTAATAAACGCACTACGACCTGCAGTACAAGATTGTTCTCCGTAGTAATCAGTGAAAGCGACGCCTTCATTGGCGACCCTATCTATATTGGGAGTTTCATAGCCCATTAATCCACGGTTCCAGTAGCTGATATTCCACATACCAATATCGTCACCCCACATCACTAGAATGTTTGGTTTTTCGGTGGGTGTAGATGGAGTTGATGGGGCAGCAGTTGCATTAACAGACGTCAATGCGGATAGCGCGAGCATCGCGGACGTTAATAGTGTTTTCTTACATGGTATTTTCATTTATCTTCACCAGTATGTATTTGAATTTAAATTAGCATTCAGCATCTAAGCTTGAGGTAAATATTAATGATGCTTGGTGATTTGAATAATTATTAATGCTTAAAGTATTATTTATCCAAATTTAAATCATGGCTAACGTGCTGATTTTTAGGTTTATTGTTGCTACCTTTGTTGTGTCTTGTATGAGATTAATATTGCTAAATGCTATTTTAAATACAATTAATTTATCTCAGTTTTCTAAAGGGCTAATATTTTCTCTTCAACTTATTGGAGGTAAATATGTCAGTGACAAGTATTAGCCGAGATATACAAACGTTATCTGAATCACTAACACATAAAATAATCGGTCAACAACATGTTGTTGATTCCCTCTTAATTGCGCTCTTGACCGATGGTCATGTACTTTTAGAGGGTTTGCCGGGGACTGCTAAAACACGTTCAGTACGTTCGTTAGCACAGAGTCTCGATCTGGATCTAAACCGTATTCAATTTACCCCAGACCTTATGCCTAGCGATGTTGTGGGTTATGAATCTCTTAATGACGAAGGAATGATGTCTTTTGTCAAAGGGCCGGCGTTTACCAATATTCTGCTTGCCGATGAGATTAACCGCGCGCCTCCTAAGGTGCAATCTGCATTACTTGAAGCGATGGAAGAAAGACAAATCACTGTAGGTGGACAGAGCCATGAACTGCCTGAAATCTTCCTGGTTTTAGCGACACAAAATCCAGTTGAGCAAGAGGGTACCTACCCATTACCAGAGGCTCAGTTAGACCGTTTCTTAATGAAAATTGTTGTTGATTATCCCAAACGTGCCGATGAGCTAGCGATATTAAAGCTTGTCAAAAAAGAGCAACAATTTGTGGAAGCACTAATGCAGGTCGAGCCTTCTATAGTGCTAGATGCTAGAAAGGCTATTCTAGACGTTTATGTCTCTGATTCTATCGAAAGTTATATTGTAGATTTGGTAATGGCAACACGCTCCCCAGACTTATATCAGACCAGCCAATTGTCCAAATGGATTCGAATTGGGGCGAGCCCCAGAGCAACAATAGCCTTAGACAAAGCGGCGCGAGCTTATGCTTTTCTCAAAAATAAAGACTATGTTGACACTGATGATGTTAGAGCGGTTGCGCATAGCGTACTCTGCCATCGTATTACTTTGAGTTTTGATGCGATGTCTGATGCCATTGATAGTAAAGCGGTAGTGGATGAGCTCATTAACGTGGTGGAAATTGTCTAATGCCTATATCTGACCCCAGAATAGTTGTGGATCGTACCACGTTACTGGACCTCAAAAATAAAGCAAAGCGATTAACTCTTTATGCGAAGTTCAAGCCTGACGGTATCTTTTCGGGCCAAAATAGTTCCAAGTTTCGTGGGCAAGGGCTGAGTTTTGAAGAACTCCGAACATATCGAACTGGTGACAATATTAAGGACATTGACTGGAAAGCGAGTATGCGAGCGAATGGTCGTGTCACCAAAGTTTTTACCCAAGAGACGGATAGACCTGCTTTAGTACTTTGTGACCAACGTGCAAATATGTTCTTCGGTAGCCAACGTTACATGAAGTCGGTTGTTGCAGCGCAACTTGCTACGTTAATCGCTTGGTTACTGCACCTTCAAGGAGATCGTGTTGGTGGAATTACCATGGGTGCCAACCAAACTTTAGTTCAATATCCATCACGAACGACATCTCAAATATTGCATTACATATCTGATATAACGACACTAAATCAAGCTCTACGCGACGCACCTAAAGAGAAAGCTCCCGCGTTCGTTCTGCTTCAAGAAACGTTGACGACTTATACTCCTTTGTTAGGCAGCAGTGGTACGTTAGTACTAGTTATAGATGGATTGGCGCTGACAAATCAAGAGCTTGACCAGCTTAAACGTTTGTCAATAAAACATAACGTGATGGTCTTTCTCGTCACCGACTTGCTGGAACAGGATTACCAGTCGGCATCTGACTTGCTAATTAGTGATGGATCAAAGCAAATAAAACTTGATAACAACGCTCAAGATATACTGCGATATCAAACCGCATCTAATGAGCACTTTGCTAAAGTTCGCCGTTCAGTTCATCACGCTGGTTTACCTTTTGGTCTGTTTAATACTGTTGATGAACCCTACCTTCAGTTAAGTCAGCTTCTAAGAGAGGGCGGATGATGTTCACATATCAGATCCCTGAACCAGAAGTTTTTGGTAATTATATGTTGAAGGGTTTTAACGGCATCATCATGCCTAAGTATGTGTCGTTGACGCCAAAAACCCCAGCTGCTTGGGGCTTGATCCTATGTTTTGTAGTGATATTAGCCCTTACTATTTGGTGGCAGATTCACAAATGGCGAGCTAATGCATATCGACGAAAAGCGATATCACTGCTCCGTAGGTTGCCGTTGGAGCAGGGTATTGCGCTCATACCAAACGAATTGCGCCAGGTCGCTTCTATTGCTTATCCAAACTTACCTATAGGCACCTTAACTGGGCAAGAGTGGTACGAATTTCTAAATTCTTCCGCTAAGACGACGATATTCACTAAGGCTATTCAAAAACATATTGAAGCCATTGCGTTTCAGAATCCAAGAGTTTGGACGTCGAATGTTGAACTCAACTCACAATGCTTAAGTGCCGCTATAGATTGGATTGCACACCATAGGGCAGAAAAAGGAGTCTCTTTATGACTTTATTAACACCTTGGTGGCTTCTCTTGGGATTAGTTGCACCGCTAGTCTATTTCGTGATGCCTGCGTATCGAGAAAGCGAAAGTGCTGTGCGAGTGTCATTTTTCCAGAAAGTGCTAGACACTACGAACAAGAGTGCGCAAAAAAACAGCTGCATTCCTCTTCGATCTAAAGTACAGAAAATATCACTGTTAATTACATGGGGCTTATTGGTTTTGTGTGCGGCTCAGCCTGTGATTCTTGGGGACAAAATCACGGAACAAAAGTCTGCTAGAGACTTAATGGTTGCTTTAGATCTCTCGAAGTCTATGAATAAAATTGACTTTCCTCAGCAAGACGGGCAGCTATCATCTCGATGGGGAGCACTACAAAAACTCATGTGGAAGTTTGGGGCAGAGCGACAAGGAGACCGTCTGGGTTTGATCGTGTTTGGTAGCGGCGCTTATTTACAAGTGCCTTTTACTCAGGAACTAGAAACGTGGACACAAGTTGTTGAAGGTTTGGAAACTGAGATTGCCGGTCCTGCGACAGCAATTGGTGATGCAATTGGCTTGAGTATACGCGCTTTTGATAAATCTGATGCAAAACAAAAAGTCTTGATTTTAGTCACTGATGGTAGCGATACGTCAAGTCAGCTACCGCCGGTTGAGGCAGCAAAAGTGGCGAAAACACGTGATATTAAAATCTATACAATTGCGATGGGCAATCCTGATACGAAGGACGAAAATGCCAAAGTTGATGTGAACACTTTACGTCAAGTTGCCGCTTTAACGGGTGGAAAAAACTATTTGGCAATGAACAAAGATGCCCTTAAATCTGTGTTGCAACAAATTAACCAGATTGAGCAAAGCAAATATCAACAAAGCAGCTTTCAACCATATATCTATCTTTACCCATATCTTCTAACTAGCCTCCTTACCTATTATGCCGTGATGTGGCTTGGGTTGTCTGTTGTTGAATGGAGAACTAGGAGTTCACATGGCTGATTATTTCCGAGCATTCCACTTTTTAGCGCCAGAGTATTTATGGTTGGTTCTACCACTCATTGCTTTGATCGGGTATTTATTCAAAAAGCGCCACAATAAATTATCCATATCGACGACAGCAATCGCACCACATTTACTCTCGGAGCTAGTAGAACAACCTAATAAAAAAGAAGGATATGGGCCTATTTTGGCGGTATCAATTGTTCTATTGATTGTTATTGGCACGTTGTCTAAACCAGTTTGGCAAGTTGCAGATACCTCATCACAAGATAATCCACCACTTTACGTTGTAATGGATGAATCATCTTCAATGAATAAGGTAGATATTCCACCTAGTCGAAATCTAAAAGCACAGCTGATCGTAAAACACCTGCTACAAACTGGAATGAATCGTCCCATATCGATAATAGCAATGGCCGGTAGTAGCCATGTTTTGTTACCACCGTCATCAGATCAGGATTTATTGATGCTCTATCTATCTTACTTAGCGCCAAACGTGATGCCCTTAGATGGCGGAGACTTATCCAATCTGATAGAGCGATTGAATAACACCAAAGGACTGAAGTTAGATGAATCTCAGTTGTTGTTGGTCACTGACGGTGTTTCTTCAGGAGAGCAACAGTTAACGTCTTTTATCGAAAAACATCACATAACAGCGGCGGTGCTTTATCTCAATGAATTGGGTTTGCAAACGGCAAAGAACCTAACAGTTACTTCATTTGATGGAAGAGATATGACGATAAGTGATAACTCGCTTAGAAATTACTTTCTGAATTTCCATGAAAAGAGCTCAAAAGGCAATCACTGGCAAGATGAATCGCACTGGTTGATCGTTATATTGTCTATCTTTGTGGCGTTATGGTTTCGAAAAGGGTGGACATTGCAATGGACTCTTTGTCTGTTATTACTGCTTCCTCACAGTCAAACTGCTGAAGCTGGTGCGTTAGATTGGTTTATGACCAAGGACCAGCAGGGGATGGTACTAATGTATATGGGTAAATTTCAACTAGCAGAGCAATCATTCCAAGATCCAAACTGGAAAGGGGTCGCTTGCTACTACCAAGAAAATTTTAAATGTGCAGAGAAAGAATTTGCCAAAATAGGCAATGCCACAGCGATTTTCAATATGGCTAATGCAGCCGCACAGGATGGAAGATATAAAAAAGCCCATCAACTGTATTCAGCCCTGCTAAAAATAGACCCAAATAATGTTAAAGCTCAGCAGAACCTTGACAAGGTAGATGCAATTCTACTTGAAATGAAGCTACTTAGTGAAAATCAGCATGATCAACACCCGCCACCTAAAGATGCACCACCGCCGCCTAAAGATGTTAACGATATATCGGATGGTGCTAAGCGAAAATCGCTAGGGCAAGTCCCTCATTCGACGCTTAAAGCTTCAGATGTGTTGAGGAATGAGACAGCGACAAATAAATGGTTAAGAGATATTAGTCGTGATCCTAAAGACTTTATTCGACGGAAATTTCTGAATGAATACAACCGGGAGTTGAACTGATGTACCGATTGATGCCATTACTACTATCGTTATTAGTTTCTATGCCTGCTATTTCAGCGGCAAACGTATCCGTCTCTATAGATAAGCAAAATGTTGTACCCGGTGAGCAAGTGAACCTAGAGTTTATTGCTACAACAGATAAATATTTTGTAGACAGTCCAGAGTTCTCAGTACCTTATGTGGCAGATGCAATGGTTAAGCAAGAACAAACGTCTGTTCTATCTGGCTTTTCTTATGTAGATGGAAAGAAATATACCAGTCAACGTTGGTCCATACAGGTATACCCTAATAATGAAGGAGTGTACCTAATACCATCTATAGATGTGACGCTACTCACTGCTGGAAATGGGGGGAATTCGGTAAAAACGCACCATAAAACACAACCGATGGCAATTATGGTGAATGCTCCTGCCACTATGAAGGGCAAGTCTGGCTACTTAGTTTCACCAGCGGTTACAGTAACCGATAAATGGTCACCGAATGTAGGACAAAATGAACAGTTTAAAAAAGGGGACATAATACAACGAACCGTAACAATAAAAGCAGACGATACATCTACTTTTATGATGCCAGATTTTATACCACTGGCTCCAAACGGGATAAGTATATCGATATCTGAGCCTCAACTTTCATCCAATTACACTCGAGGAGAGCATCATTCAACCCTTACTCAGAAGGTAAGCTATAGCATTGATGAACCCGGGCACTATTCACTAGGAGGAGAAGCGTTATTTTGGTGGAACCCGAGCCAGAAAGTGAAGCAGAGTTGGACCGCGAAGCACTATTCTATTGATTCTGGTGGATTTGATTATAAACAATTGACTAAGTGGTTGATTGGTCTGTTCGGAGCATTAATCGCTAGCGTGGGCGGAGTCATTTGCGCCAAAACAAACTCGAAAAGAACACTAAGGTTAAAACGATTGTTCTTTGGACAAAATGCCACTTGGATTAATAGTTGCTATTCGAAAGCAAGTGATAAATCTTTTATGTTACTCATTGATGCTTCGAGTGATGATCAAGTTTTAAAAGATGTATTAAAAGAACAGTTTATGCGAGAAAAGCCCGTTGGGAAATGGCAAAGATTCAAAGCATACATGACGTTATAAATAGTCTGTTACTAACCCCAGTTGCTCAAAGTGACAACCGGGGTTAATGAATGCTATGTAAATATAAAATAAGTGTA
The DNA here is from genome assembly GCF_021568915.1 of Vibrio sp. McD22-P3. Lineage (NCBI taxonomy): Bacteria > Pseudomonadati > Pseudomonadota > Gammaproteobacteria > Vibrionales > Vibrionaceae > Vibrio > Vibrio sp. McD22-P3. The sequence continues at coordinate 41,808 of NZ_JAKGTN010000020.1, read as the reverse complement.
ATAGCTATTACAGAAGTGCTTAACCTTAATCAAAATACTACTTTCCATTCTGTACTCATATTAATCGGTTTTATAAGTCCTTTGCTTGTTAGTTTCTGCAATTCATCTGTGTGCTTGTCGTATTTATCTTCACGTTCTGGGTCGTCATGGTGTAGCCACAAAGATAAGCCGCCATGGCTAGCGGTATAATGAAGCATTTGTTGGTCTCCGTTCGAATTGCCAACAGCAATTACTGGGACTAACTCACCAAATGTACGCTGGATGAGTTCAGATTTATGTGCCCAGTTATTAATCCAAAGTGGCTGCGCAGAGCGAGTTAATACGCCAATTCCATTTTCGAAGGTTAAGTCGTGTTTAATAGAAGTCCCAAATACTCTTTCTGGTGGAATACCGTAAAGTTGTTGGCTAAGCGGCCTCAAGAAATCAACTTCATCTGCAGTGAATATAAATACTTTGAACTGGTTTTGATGTAAGTAATCTATCAGCTCCTTCATTGGTGCGTAAGTTAAATCTTGATATCCCACATCATATTTAGAGTGTTTCCATGTTTTTAGAAACTGCTCGTTGTGTTTCATGAAGGCACTGCTCGTCATCCCGGAATAGGGAACACCAAGCAATTGTTCGACGATGCTATCTAAGCCAAAACTCTCTATATCAAATAACTGACCGTAATGAGAAAGGTCTGGTTTACCACTTGCAATCGTTGCCCAGGGCTGCCTTGTCGCGAGACTCTTATCTCTTTTAAGTTGCTCGCCTAAGGTATGAAAGACTGCTTGAAAATGAATGTAAGTAGGCTTTTCGTTCCAAAGAGTACCGTCATTATCAAAGACAGCGATGCGCTCTTCCGGTGGTCTATACTGAGCACTGGATTCATCGACTGTATCAGCAACAAAATCCATAATATGTTGCTTAAGAACGGTATCATTCCAATTAGCTAAGGATTGCTCAGCTTGCGCCAAAGGAGTTGAGATTATAATCGTAAAAAGAAGGCTTAATGTTATTTTTATTAGTTTCAAAATCAATTCCTCTTAATCACTTAACCAAGTGGAAATATTGTACAGTATGACTGAATTTACAAGTTCGTATCGATATTAATGCGTATTCTCTTTAGACAAACTCGACGTCAGAATGAATGTCTTTGTCTTGAGCTTTTTTCTAGAAATTATCAACTTCATGTCCTAGGTTTCAGTTAACTGGTGATTAAGAAATTACTCTTAAACTGGTTCTATTCGCTGAAATGGAGTTTATCTATGAAGAGAGTTATGTTGGCAGGTCTCCTTGCTACTAGTATGTTGGGAGCAGCACATGCCGCTGAAAAGCCCAACATTCTTGTAATGTGGGGGGATGATATTGGTCTTTGGAATGTCAGTGCATACAGCGGTGGTCAAATGGGGTACACCACCGATGGTATTGATCGTATTGCAAATGAGGGAATAAAGTTTACGGATTACTATGGTGAGCAGTCTTGTACGGCAGGACGCTCCTCCTTTATTACAGGGCAAAGCGGTCTTCGGACGGGGATGACAAAAGTAGGTATGCCAGGCTTTCCTCAGGGCCAGACAGACGATGACATTACCATTGCGGAAGCTCTAAAAAACCACGGTTACGCAACCGGTCAATTTGGTAAAAACCACTTGGGTGACCAAGACCATATGTTGCCTAATAAGCATGGTTTTGATGAGTTTTATGGCTTTCTTTACCACTTAAATGCGATGGAAGAGCCTGAGTATCCGAACTACCCTAAATCCGCTGAATTTAAAAAGAAATTTGGGCCACGTGGGGTACTTCATGCGACCGCAGATGGTAAGGTTGTTGATACGGGGCCATTAACGGTCAAACGTATTCAAACCATCGATGATGATATTACTGAGCGTGCGATGAAGTTCATGGATAAAGCGCAAGCCGATGGTAAGCCGTTCTTCGTTTGGTGGAATGCAGCGAAAATGCACTTCCGCACACATATCAAGCCTGAGTCAAAAGGCCTTTCAGGAAGAGGCTTTTATAACGATGGTATGGTCGAACACTCAAATCATGTCGCCAAGCTTCTTGATTATCTTGATAAAAAAGGGATTGCAGATAACACCATTGTTATCTATGGCACGGACAATGGTCCTCAAACCAATACTTGGCCTGATGGCGGTATCTCACCATACCGAGCAGAAAAAGAGACACAATATGAAGGTGCATACCGTGTTCCATTTATGATCCGCTGGACTGATGGAGGCATTAAAGGCGGTAAAGTGTTAGATGGTATGGTGGCACACCTTGATTGGATGCCAACGCTTCTTGCAGCAGCAGGTGAACCAGATATTAAAGAAAAACTCTTGAAAGGGGGTTATAAGGCCAACAACAAAGAGTTCAAAGTGCACCTAGATGGCTATAACGTGCTTCCATATTTACAAGGTAAAGTGGATGAATCACCACGAAAATGGTTTATCTATCATACCTCAGAAGCAGAGCCAGTCGCGGTTCGCAATGACGTGACAGCGGGTAACCAAGAAATGTCGCTGAAATGGACATTTGCCGAGCAGAGAGGCTATAGAAATGGTCTCGAACTTTGGGCTGAACCATTCACCTGGCTTCGTACACCAATGCCAGTGGATTTGAAAATGGATCCGTTTGAACGAGCCTCATACGATTCGACCACCTATGGCGATTGGTGGGTGAATCAAATTCCATTCATGTATTCCATGATGGCCCACATGCAAGAGTATGTGATGACATTTAAGGAGTTCCCTGCCTCGCAAAAACCAGGCTCATGGTCACTTAAAGACCTGAAAGATGATGCCTATAAGCTAGAAGCTATGGGTGAGCACAAAGACAAATAGGGCCTAACTCGGTGCTCCTTGTTTCTCAAGGAGCATCATCGATTAAGTTAATTGGTAGCGTATGGACACGAAAAGTACTGCATCAGAACTACAATCCCTTTCCCACTCTCTTGGTAAGCAAATTATTGGACAACAACATGTTGTTGAGTCGATGCTTATTGGTCTTATTGCGAATGGGCACATATTACTGGAAGGCCTGCCTGGTACCGCTAAAACACGCTCCGTGCGTTCTTTAGCAAAGAGTTTATCCGTCGATTTAAATCGAATTCAGTTCACTCCCGATCTCATGCCTTCTGATGTAGTAGGTTACGAGACGCTCAGTAGTAATAACCAGATGACTTTTAATTCAGGTCCGGTGTTTACCAACATTCTTTTGGCTGATGAAATCAACAGAGCACCTCCTAAAGTGCAGTCTGCGCTTCTAGAAGCTATGGAAGAAAGGCAAGTCACCATTAATGGCACTTCTCATCCACTTCCTGATATTTTTTTGGTACTGGCCACGCAAAACCCCGTCGAGCAGGAGGGTACTTATCCACTTCCAGAGGCTCAATTAGATCGGTTTTTGATGAAAGTCGTTGTCGATTATCCCACACCTGAGAATGAGCTGAAGATTTTACAGTTGGTCAAGGGTGAAGAAAATCAAACAACAGCCCCATCAAAAGTCTCGCCAGAGCTGATATACAGTGCTCGTCATCAGTTAACCTCCATTCGGACTTCTGAGTCCATTGAGCACTATATTGTTGATTTGATCAACGCAACACGCGACTTGGCGCTGTTCCCAGATTCTTCATTATCGAAATGGATAGACATTGGTATTAGTCCTCGAGGCTCTATTGCATTAGATAAGGCCGCTCGTGTTAAAGCGCTTCTTGAAGGGCGGGATTATGTTGAGCCAGACGATGTGTTGTCGGTAATTGATTCCGTTTTAGGGCATCGACTCATACTGACCTATGATGCTATTGCTGACGGCATTACGTCCAAAGAGGTCATTAAAGAGCTAACGCAATGGGTTTCGTTACGGTGATTGAATGATGGATGAACGTTTGCACATCACTTTGGATAGTTTGCGCCACTTAAGAAACAAAAGTAAAAAATTAAGGATTGATGAGCGTTATAGAAGTGGGGGAATGTTCTCTGGACGAGCTCAATCCAAACTCAAGGGGCAAGGATATAACTTCGATGAGCTGCGACCGTTTCGTTTTGGAGATAATCCAAGAGATATTGATTGGAAAGCCTCGTCTCGCTCAGGCAAGCAAATTGTCAAAGTGTTCACACAAGAAACGGATAAACCGACCGTCATCCTCTGCAACCAGAATGAAGGCATGCTATTTGGTTCCAAGGTTTATACCAAGTCGGTTGTGGCGGCACATTTAGCTGCGCTACTCGGCTTTCATTTTTTAGAGCAGGGCGAGCGAGTCGGTGGAATTGTAGTCGATAAGCACGGACATCAAGTAGTGCCCCCTAAGCGAGGAGTGAAACCGTTTACTCGCTATCTCGATGTCATAGTCAAATCTAACCAAGCTTTGCTTGAAGTTAACAAATCCACCGCGATTGAGAAAGCTGATGCTAATCTGCGCTTCAAACAGATAGTGAGTGACGCGACTCGGCTACTGAGTAGCAATGGAACCTTGGTGGTGATCAGCGACCTAGAAAGTATCGACCTTGCTATGCTCGATACTCTAAAACTGATCACTCATAAACACAATGTCCTCTTTTTTCTCGTGTATGACCCATTGGAGGTTGACTACAGCCAAGCGACGGACTTAGCGATCAGCGATGGTATTACCCAAGTGTCCTTATCGACGTCGAAAAAAGCAATGGAGTCATTTCGCAAAGAAAACGAAGCAAAAATAGAGCAGATCCAAAAGCTATTAAGTGGGAGTGGGCTCTCGTTTGCTATGGTGGATACGATAGACGAGCCCTATAAGCAGCTTTCAAAACTCATAACAGGGAAAGCGTGATGGTGACATTGGATGTACCTCAACCAGAGAATTTTGGAAACTATCTACTCAAATCTGAAGGATTTAACACTATTGTCTTGCCCGACGTGGTGAGTTTAGCGCCGCAAACCATAGGGGCTAAGTTATTAGTGCTGGTTTTTGTGTTGATAACGGGCTTTGTGATAGTTCGATGTTACAAAACTTGGAAACGAAATGCGTATCGAAGAACCGCTCTGTTTCAGCTGAAACACATTAATGATGAATCTTTGAATGGACAGCTCAACCACATCCTGAAACAGACCGCCATCAGTGCCTTTCCTAAACGCGCCAGAGGGGCTTTATATGGTGAGGCTTGGCGGCAATTCTTAAACCAAACAATGAACTCAAATAAAGCGAAGTTCACAGTGGAAATGATCCAGTTTTTAGAGCGAGAGCAGTATGCGGGAGTATCGTTGAACCGTGGTGATATAGAAATACGGCAAGAATGTCGATTGGTGGCGATCCAGTGGGTTAAGCACCATCGTGAGGAGAAAAGCTCATGATGTTACTGCAACCTTGGTGGTTGATGCTGTTTTTTCTGCCCGTTGCGGTGTACTACCTTATCCCTCCTTATCGCCGAAGCCGCTCCGTCATAAAAGCGCCGTTCTACGAACAGGTCATCAAGATTAATGGTGGTAAAGGCTCCAGTATCGCCAAAGTTGACAAAAGAAAGCGTCTTCAAAAATGGTCATTGCTGTTAACCTGGGCGTTGCTTGTTCTTTGTGTTGCTGAGCCTGTGTTAGTGGGCAAGCCAACCACCGAGAAGAAGTCAGGGCGAGACTTAATGGTGGCGATAGACATGTCAAAGTCAATGAACAAAAAAGACTTTGAGGTAGCCCCTGGTAAACTGGTGTCTCGGTGGGAGGGATTAAAATCCTTGATGGATAGTTTTTCTAAGCAACGAGAAGGGGACCGATTAGGGCTCATTGTGTTTGGGAGTGGCGCATATCTGATGGTGCCGTTTACTGACCAGTTAGACTCTTGGCGCGAAATCCTTGACAGTATGGACGTAGAAATAGCAGGTTCGGCAACGGCGATTGGAGATGCCATAGGACTGTCTATCAAAGCATTTGAACATTCGAAAGTACAGGAAAAGGCACTGCTTTTGGTGACTGATGGCAGTGATAACGCTAGCGTACTGCCGCCAGTAGAAGCCGCTAAAGTGGCAAAAAGTAGAGGGATAAAAATCTATTCGTTGGCTATTGGCAATGTTGAACAAAAGCAAGGTCAAGATAGAGTGGATTTTAAAACGCTGCAGTCTATCGCAAACCTGACACAAGGAAGCGCATTTAAGGCCGAGGATAACGATGCACTGTCGAATGTTTTGTCTCAAATCAATAACATCGCACCAAGTCAATTTCAAATTTCTACGACACCAAACTACCTTTATTTGTATCCCTATATTTTGACCTTGGTGATGAGTTTTAACTTGTTGATGTGGGTGTATTTGATTGTAAGTGCATGGAGAAAACCATAATGGCGTTAACACTTTTGGGCACCACAATCTACTTTCTTTCACCTGCGTTCTTGTGGTTCCTTATTCCGATAGCGCTACTGGCTTGTTATTTGTTTTGGCAGGCACGCGTTGGAAGTGAAAAAAGTAGCGCTATTGCTCCGCATTTACTGAAGCTACTGACTGTTAAAGCTTCAAGGCGAACTTCAATTTTGACGCCCTCCTTTGTGGTCTTAGTAGTGATGCTTTTGTTGGCATTCGTACTTGCTCGACCTGTTTGGGCGCCAAAATCCTCAACGTATTATCCCAATTCGCCCCTGTTTATTGTTCTTGATGTGTCTAACAGTATGCGAAAAACGGACGTGCAGCCTTCACGTCTGGATAAAGCAAAATTGCTGCTTGAGCAGTTATTGCAATCAGGTGTCTCAAGACCTGTCAGTATTGTGGCATTTTCAGGATCTTCACATCAACTGGTGCCCTTCACAGACGATGCAAAGATGGATTTACTTTACCTGTCTTATTTGTCTCCATCAGTCATGCCATTAAATGGAGGGGATGTCGCATCTTTGGAAAGGCTGATGTCAACAACACTGCCTGAAGACTCTGAGTCAATCGATATGCTATTTTTGACCGATGGCGGCCTAGACGATCCACAAGCGCTGAAGACTTATTTAAGTCAGAAAAAAGTGACAAGTCATGTCATCTATTTTGGCCCTCTGGGAGAGCAGGTCGCTAAGTCGCTTTCTTCCAACAGTTATGATGGAGGTTCGTCAAACTTTGACATTCTAACGCTCAGGGCTAGCCTGTTTGAACTTATAGCGAGAGGTCATTCTTCGCCAGAAGGGTTGGCGGATGAATCACACTGGCTATTGGTGTTCATTGTTGCTTTGAGCTCATTATGGTTTCGAAAAGGGTGGGCATTAAGGTTCTCGTGGTTTGTTATGGTTCCCTTTCTTTGGACACCGTATGTTGAAGCTAACATAAAAGACGTTTTTTTAACTAAAGACCAGCAGGCCATGATTTATATGTACTTGGGGGATTACAAAAGTGCAGAATCCCTTTTTGAAAATGAAGAGTGGCGAGCGGTCAGTTGTTATTACCAAGAAAAATTCCAATGTGCTGAAAAGGGCTTTGTCAATGTGGGTTCGGTGGAGGGTACTTACAATGCGGCGAACGCTTTGGCTCAGAGAGGCATATACAAGAAAGCACAGAGTTATTATCAAGCGGTGTTAGCTATAGAGCCGAACAATAAAGAGGCTCAACATAACCTAAAAATAGTCGAGGGTATAATCAAGAAAATTGACCGCCTCAGTCAGTCTTATGATGATAGTCGCCCCCCACAACAAAATGAATCCAAGCCACCTCCTGATGAAGATGAAATTGCAAATGGCAAGAAACAGACGGTCGTAGGGGTTCGTCCTGTGTCTTCACTAAAAGCACAGGATGTGTTGGCGAATAAAGCGGCCACGGACAAATGGTTAAGAGACGTCAGCAAAGATCCTGAAGACTTTATTCGAAGAAAGTTCTTAAACGAATTTAACCGAGGAAAGTCCAGTGAATAAAGTAAAGATGCGGTTATGCCTGTTGTTGTTGTTCTTTTTTTCATCGCTGGGGCAGGCAAGTACATTGGTGTTGACTCACTTTGACAATAAAAACACGGTCGCGGTCAATCAACGGGTCGCTATGTCCGTGAGTGTACTAACGGATTCGTATTTCACGAACGGGCCTGTATATAGGCTTCCCGCAATTAACCATGCGCTTGTGTTACAGCAAGATAAAGACGTGGTGTCGTCGTTCACCGATTACCAAGGTGTTAAGTACGTTAGTCAAACGTTTACTGTTGATATCTATCCAACTCATGTTGGCGTGTTGACCATCCCATCACTGAGCATCACCACTCAAGTCGAGGGCAAGGATAGTAAACTTGAAACGCAAGCTTTTACGTTAGTGGTATCACAGCCCCCTGAAACCCAACAATTGGGGGATATTTTGGTGTCGGATAACGTGGATGTCAATGAGACTTGGGATGGTCAAAAGCCAAATTATAAGGTTGGCGATATTGTAACAAGAAAGATAGTCATACGTGCTGAAGACAGTACGAGTCTCATATTTCCCGACTTTGTCCCTAACAAGAGCGCTCACTACACCATTCAAATAGGCAGTCCACAATTGCAGGATGTGAACAGTCGTAATGATAATTTTGCAGAGCTGCAGCAGACTTTAACTTACACCATCAAAGAAAGTGGTCGCTACCACTTGGGAGGAGAAATACTGAGATGGTGGAAGCCTTCCGTGCAGGAACTGGAAAGCTATCAGTTTAAGCCATTGCAAGTGGATGCTGGTTTTAGTCTAAAACAATTTCTACTGAATCACTGGGCCATCCTCATTGCCGTCACTGCTATTCTCCTTGTGGGTTATCGTTACCACAACACTGTCATTAACATGGTAAGGAATGTCGTTCGTTATTTATTTAGCGGCGGCCTGGGATGGTTGAGTCTGTTGTATCGCCATAAAACTCGTCACACTAAGAATATTAATTTATATACAGAGGTGTGTAGTAATGATGCGCTGAGAGAGAAGGTGATGGAGCAGGCTTTCAGTGACAATCAGAGGGTTAAAATCAAAGAACGGGTGGCGTTTTTCTTTAGCCGCTCTAAACTTAAAAATAGATAACAATAACAAACAGATAATAAGTAATCAGGATGATGTTTAATATGAAGCCAATAGTAGTGGGTGGTGTGTTTGCCGCTGTATCAGGGTTTTGCTCTTTAGCTTTTCAGACCCTTTGGTATAAGCAGTTGGCTCTGGTTATTGGGATTGATGTGTATGCCACGAGTATTGTCATCGGTGGTTTCTTATTAGGAGTCGGTCTTGGGTCCTTATGTTTTTCCCGATATGTCAATCGAATTAAGAACTTAAGTCTTGGATATGCTTCTCTCGAAGTATGCGTTGCTCTGAGCGCGCTAATTGTAAGTAGTGTTTTGTATTTGGGCATCGACCCCTACCTATCTCTTGAGGACACATTGGGAGATAAGGCACTTCTGGTTTATTCATTGCTGTTGGCTGTCCCTCCTTTTTTTATGGGCGGCACTCTTTTACTGTTAATTCGTTGGCTAGAGATAGAGCTGAAGAAGACGATTGCAAGTACTTTGTATGGCATGAACATCCTAGGTGCCGTCATTGGTGCTCTTAGCGCCCCGACCATACTGATGCCATTGCTGGGAATAATTCATTCTATTTGGCTTGTTGTTGCAGTCAACTTAATGTTGGCAATGACCTCCTACTTCCTTATCACTCAGACGCATGCACCAGTCGCAGCTACTTATGCTAATAAGCAGGGGCATATTGTGTATAGAAAAACATTAATAGCACTCTATGCGACGTCAGGATTTGTTGCTATTGGAATGGAAATCATATGGATTCAAACGGTCGTTCAATATATGAACACTCGCTCGTTTGCTTATGCCACGATATTAAGTGTTTTGCTATTAGGTTTAATGGTGGGGAACTTCACTGCTAACCGCCTAAAAATGTCGCCAGAAAAAAGTTATGCCGCATTACTAGTTGTTATGTTGAGCGCTATGATAGCCACGATTCTCCCGTATTTACTTATTAACGAGGCCGTATGGCAGACACAGTTGTCAATAAAATCTCTCATTTTTGAAACTGTTGGACAGGCAATGGCATCCAATGCCATTGCCTTTATCTTCATTGCCTTTTTCTTTGTGTTTTTTGGTGCTTTTTTCTTTGGGTGTGTTTTTGTTCTAGCGCTGAAAGTTCAGAAAAATGAGCAGTCACAAGCGCGCTTTTCAGGTGAGTTACTTGGTTTCAATACTATCGCTGGGGTACTTGCGACCTTTGTGGTTGGATTTTGGTTGGTTCCCCTAATTGGAGCAATAAATACGGTTAAAGTCCTCAGTGGACTAATCTTATTGGTAGTGGTTTGTGCTGCTCGTTTTTCTCAATATCGTTTATTAATTGTGACGACATGTACACTCCTTATTGTCGCTACCGCTGTGCTTCCTAAGAATCGTTTATCCGAAATGCTTGTGGCGAAGGAAGGTGGAAATCTCCTGTGGTTTAAGGAAGGTATAGGAAACACTGTCGCTGTGATTGAGCAGGGTGAAGGAAAGCGCAAGTTTCGTCGTCTTTACATCCAAGGTGTATCGAATACAGGCGATGTTATGGCTTCACTTCGATACATGCGCCTTCAAAGTTACATCCCTGCCTTGGTCTCACCTAAGCCGCCAAGAAAAGCGTTGGTGATAGGCTTAGGGACAGGCATAACGGCTGGTGCGCTAACCAATATAGAGTCTTTGGAAGTAAGGCATGTATTTGAACTGTTGCCAGAAGTGCGAGAAGCGACTCGTTTTTTCCAAGGAAACTACTTAGCAACAAATCAGTCGTCAGACATCGATGTATTTATTGGGGATGGGCGACACCAGTTAAGTCGGAGTGGCGCTAAATACGACCTCATTACATTGGAGCCACCACCACCCACCGCATCGGGAGTGTCTAATCTGTACTCAGATGATTTTTACAAACTGGCGAAAAAGCGTCTATCCGACTCTGGAGTGTTGGCACAGTGGTGGCCTATAGCTACACAAAGTGTTGAGGCGTCAAGGTCAATTGTCGCAACTATGCTTAACAACTTTAAATATGTCACGCTGTGGAGTACTGAGGTTCATGAAATGTTGTTGGTTGGCTCCGACGAACCTCAAACCCTCTCTTTTGATCAAGCCTCAAACTTTTTCTCCTCTAACCCTAAGATTGAGGCCTCTTTGTTAGAGGTGGGCGTCAGTAGTTACGAGTCTCTTTTAGCGACCTATGTGGGAGGCCGAAAGGAACTTGAACAGTTCGCGCACACTGATACACCGCTAATTACGGATGACTACCCATTACTGGAGTTTGACGAGTGGACAAATGAGCTTGTTATTACAGAAGTTATGCCTGAATTGATTAATTTGTTTACCCTAGTGCCAACGGTTAAAGAGGAACGAGCCGCTCAGGCTAAACTGGAGCAAGATAAATTAGTGGCCTTTTATATTGCGACAATGGCGGCTTATGAAAAACAGCCCGATATCTGGTTAGAGTATATGAATTGGGTATTGAAGCAGGACCCAAATAACGAATATTTCATTTGGTTTAAACCAGATAGCTAGGAGCGCCAACGTTTGAACATTTATTACACGATAGTGGTGGCGTTAGTGACCCTTTGGTCATGTCTATCTTCCGCAGTGCCTGATGAACAAAAGGCGACGGAACTAGAGAAAAAGACGACGCTTGAGGCGAATCGGGGCTTTTTTGAAGCATTTAATCTACCTAGAGAAAAGAATTGGGTTTATCAGCTAGCCGAGTCAGGTCAATTGCAACAAAGATGCTATTTAAATAGTCAAGACTCGTTTGAGGTTGGAGCTAGCTTAGTTTTTCAAAACATCTCAATGGAGTGTATTGAGATTAATCAAACGACTCGTGTGTTTTGGCCACAGAGGTGGGTGGAGCTCTGCAAGCATGAAAATAGTCCTTATCATGATTGCATTCTTAGGCATTTAAATTAATCCACCACTTGATGTAAAGACCTGTAACGATGGTGCAGTAGTTAGCTATCTCACTTCGTTTCTAAACACAATCGTAACGAAAGGATTCTCGACAATGCGATATCGTTTTTACCGACTGATAGTGGTAATGGTGTGTACTTTTTCATCCTATACATGGGCCACCTCTTTCGTCGATCCTATTGATGGGAAATTTGATGTCGGTGATTATCTTGCAGAAAACGCGTATGGGTTTCTTCCTGTTCCCGTTTTGATCACTGAGCCTGCAGTTGGTTATGGCGGTGGTGTCGTAGGATTGTTTCTTCATGAATCAGAAGAGGCCAAAGAAAAACGTAAAGCGTTAGCGCTAAAATCGGTTGATGGTGGAGCTAAACTTTTGACCCCTGCAATAACCTTGGTGGGCGCTATCGCTACCGATAATGGAACAAAAGCGGGCATGCTGGCTCACCGTCATACTTGGGGAAAAGACTCTATTCGTTACCAGGGCGCGTTGTTTTATGGAGATGTTTATATGAACTTTTATGCTCCTTTTTCTCAAAGTAACGCACAAGGCGTTGAATTGGAGATGCAGGGGTATGGTGTGATGCAAAAATTGCAGTTTAGAGTCAGTGACTCTCCCTTATTCATTGGTGCTGCACAGCGGATTTTCAGCCCCACATTCAAAGTGAGTGAGCCAAACCGCGCTTCAGATATTCTTAAACGATGGGTCAATACATCTCCTTTTGTGTCGGGGCTCGGATTGAATTTAGAGTACGATACAAAGAATGCTTTTCTTTATCCAACAGAAGGGGGAGACTATACTCTTGAATATACGATGTTTAATAGCGTAGTCGGTAGTGATTATGACTTCAACCTTCTAGCCGCTAGTGGAATACACTACTTCCCTTTAGGAGATTCTTTTAATTTAGGGTTTAAAGGTTTGTTTAATGAAGTATTCACTGATGAGCGTTTCTTACCGCCTCCAGCATACCCATTCATTGATTTAAGAGGGATCCCTCGTAATCGATATCAAGGCAATGTCACGGCAAGCGTCGAGGCTCAGTTAACTTGGAAAATGACACCTCGTTGGTCGTTACTTACCTTTGGAGGAGGGGGGGCGGCATCGTCATCAACCAGTAGGCTCTTTTCTGATGATATTCAATATGCTTACGGGGTTGGTTTTCGGTACCTGATAGCAAGGCGATATGGCTTGCATTCAGGAGTTGATATTGCTACCAGTAGAGATGACAATGCAATCTATTTTCAAGTAGGGACTGGGTTTTAGATGTTGAATTAAGGTCAACAATCCAAAATTGAACAGCACTCAACGATATCCGTTATTTACATGATAATAGCGGGGGTGAATATATCTAAGAGGGGTTATAGGTATCTTCAATGTTGGTTAAAAGAAATACCTATAACTGATGTTGAATAAATTCTAGCAATAATAACTGTTCTAATAAAACGTCACTTTTGCGTTATATTCTGTATGGTCATCATCACCGACAACATTTTTATAGTAGTTAACCGTAAAATAAATGGGTTTGTCTTTTTTTACTTTGTCAGCGATTTTTTTGTCTAACTTATCAATGGATTGAAAATCATATACATGAAATGTATAGCCTGGTTTTAGATTCATTTTTTTTGCTTGTTCTGAAGTAATATATGTTTCTCTATATACAGGCGTTAGGTAGGCATCAAATTGCGTTCTAATGTCATCACCTGTTTGAATCTCATAACCAAAGTCGTTGACGACTAGTGTTTCCTGTTGTAATGAACTCATCGATGAGCCCATTGTTTTCTCGTCTGTAGACTGCCCTGTTGTGCATGCTGTTGATAATAAGGATAGTGATAAACAAGTTAAGTACATAAGATTAGATTTATACATGTAAAACCTCTCATTGCTAGTTGTTTGCTGCGTTTTGACTGAAATAGAATCAAAGACAAATTTAGTATAGGTGTTAGTGAAAATCTGGCTACTTAATTTTTATTGTTATTTGAAAAGCCAAATTGAATTGATTTACCACCATCTCTTTTGAGGTGTAGCCAAGTGAGTAAAACCACTGCTAGGGTGTTAATAATATTATTCCCAAGACATGGACAGTGCCCAAGGAGAGCAAATATCTACGATATTGAAGTTATGAGTTGAGATCGTGAAGATCTCTACTAGTTTAGAATTACAAAGATTCATATGGGTGTGCTTATGAAGGTGAAGCAAATTAGCTTGGCTCAGACAGGACTAGTTTTAACTGCGACGTCTAAATCAGCAGTAATCCTCGTTCCTGCATTAAGTGATGGAAATTTGGCGCTCTCAGGAGCAGGGAGTGCTGCGATTGCGGATAATGCGACAATTGCTTATACCAACCCTGCAGGAATGAGTGTTTTAGGCAAAGATGCGTTGAGCGCCTCTCTTGGTGTAATGGCTTACGATGTGGACTATTATTCTCAATCTGGGATTGGCAATGCTCCCGATTCAGGGTCAGTAATGCCCTATGGTAATTTCTTCATTGTTAAGCAACTGCAACAAGGCACAGCCATCGGGTTTTCTCTTACCGCCCCAGGTGGTGCATCGTTGGACTATGGAACAAATTGGGAAGGGAGTGCTCAGCTTAACGACGTGAGCCTCACGTCTGTTCAACTGAATCCTTCATTTTCCTATCGAATTTCATCTCAATGGGCGGTAGGTCTTGGTATAGCTGTGGAATATATGACGGTAGAAGAGCACGTGTTAAACAAGCGTATCAATATTTCCGCCGATGATTGGAATGCAGGATTTAATGCTGGGCTTTTATTTAAACCTACTGAGAAAGATCAATTCGGATTTGCTTATCGCTCAGAGATTAAACACGATTTAGCTGGAGATTACACTCGTATTAATGGGTCTTCGGGAAGCGTGGGCTTGAACATTCCCAATGCCGCGCAGCTTGATTTGTCAGGGTTTCATCAGTTAACCGCCAAGTTCGATTTAGCTTGGAGTGTGGGAATGGAGTTTTGGGGTGACTATAACGTTACTTATGTGGAAGTAGACTCTGGCATACCAAAGGGCGTCTATAATCGAGAGTTTGACAATGTTTACACGTTTGCTCTAGGTGGAAGGTACCACATAAACGAACGTTATCGCCTAGACTTTGGGACGAGCTACGCGACTAACCCTCAGTCGGACGATACTAAGCTGTACCCTGACTTACCTGTTAACGATATCTTCAATGTTGGCGTTGGTTTGAACTATCAAATTAATGCAGCTCTTGCCGTTAATGTGGCTTATCAATATAACGATTATGGTTCGAGAAACATCGAACAAAGTAAAAACTTAATTGGTGTTCAGGGCAGGTATGAGCAAAATAATCAGTTTTTTTCTGTGCAGTTAGATTACGACTATTAGCGATGAAAACCAATAATAACCTACTGAGGTAATGATGAATTTGATTTTAGATTATGCGTCACTTGCGATTTTGTTTATAGTCATTTTGATTTTTATCTATGGCTTAATAGTCGTTCATGACATCCCCTATGAAATAGCGGTTAAGCGTCAACATCCGCATCAAGATGCTATTCATGTGGCGGGGTGGATAAGTTTGTTTTTCCTCCATGTGCTTTGGCCTATTTTATGGGTATGGGCCATGATGTATGACCCTGTGAAACAAAACTGGGCAGGACAGCGGGAACAAGAAGGATATGACGCGTTGTTGGCTCGCCTTAACCAACTAGAAAAGCAAATGCAGGATAGAGACAGGGAGTAGCTATGGAAACGCTTATTACGCTCAGTTATGTTGCACTATGTGTCATTGTGTTTCGCGTGTTTAAAGTACCTAAAAACAAATGGACTATCACCACAGCCGGTGTTATCGGGATGTTTTTGGTTGGGTGGATTTTCTTATATATGGCTATGTATCAACCTGTCGCCCGTGTCGCAGGTGTTTACAGCATAACAACTCCTATAACTTCTCAAGTGTCAGGTATAGTGAAAGAAGTATATATAAAGGGCAACACTCCGCTAAAAAAAGGGGAACCGCTCTATAAAATTGATCCGGTTCCATTCCAAGCAGAAGTGGATAAGGTTAAGGCTCAGTTGCTCGGAGTGAGTGCTAAGATTACGCAACTGTCTTTGTCAAAATCGAATGTTGAACAAGCTATCGCTAAAACACAGGCAAGTATTGACTTCAATAAAAAGGAATTAGCACGTTTCAATAAGCTTGCTAAGAAAGATTTCAGTGCTCAGCAACAGGTAGATAAATTTACCGATACAGTGAATGAACTTACGGCCGTTCAAAACCAAAACCACATTCAGCTTGATGTCATAGACGCGCAAGTTGATGAGCAAAATGCCAACAACTCTCTTTATCAAGCAGCCTTGGATAAAGCTCAGTTCAATCTTGATAGCACTGTGGTAAGAGCGCCAACAGATGGGTTTGTCACTCAAGTGGCCTTGAGGCCCGGTATGAAAAGCCGTGTTGTGCCTTTTCAAGGTAACTTAACGTTTGTTCACAAAGAAAACAAAGTAATCTTCGCTGCATTTAAGCAGAATCCTGCTCGCTATATAAAAAAAGGTTATGAAGCAGAAGTGACATTCAAAACCATTCCTGGTCACGCGTATAAGGCTAAGGTAATGAGTGTCTTGGATATTACTAAGGAAGGTGCTGTCGCTCCTTCAGGAGTATTGAATGACCCGCTAGCCAGAGTCGGAGGTCGCGTATTAGTGCGTGTCGAACTTAACGAGCCCGAGTTGTTAAAAGGCCAACCTATACCTGCAGGGACAGATGCACATGTTGCGGTATATTCACCAGAATGGGAAATGTTTTCAGTTGTGAGAAAGGTTATTTTGAGAATGCAGAGCTGGCAAAATTGGTTGTTTGAAGGGTAACAGGAAGATAAATTATGAAATCTATAATGATAATAGTGGCTTCGCTCGTGTTGGTAGCCTGTGAGTCTACGCAAGACTATCTAGCTGAATATCAAGCCGAAGCAGAGGCAGCATCCAAGCGCAAAGCCGAGTTCGAATTCGACTGCAAAGATGTATCTACAACCTTGATTTCAGAGAAGCGTATCGAAGCTTATCGCTTTGAAAGGCCGCAATATCAAATAGGTGTTAAAGGTTGTGGCAAGAAAAAAGTCTATCTAGTCAATTGTAACGAAGGTGATGGGTGCACGGTACTTGATAGTACGGTCAGACTATGAGTTTAACTCCTTAGAAAAACGAAAGAATATATTAGAAGTTAAACGACTTATGTTGACCAAGCCGATATAATCACTTCGCAATATCTAGCGATGGTCAAAAACATATGGCATCTGGCTATTAAATGTATAATTTAACAATGTTATTAAGGAGTGTCAGAAAGTACATTTGATTTTTCTGGCGATTGAAAATTATAGTAAGATGAATGCTCTTCCAGTGACTTATACTGATTTTTACTAAAAATAAAACTGCTAAAATTTAAATATTAATAATAAATAGTCCATTGAAGCCAGAAGAAAAGCAATCTACTAAATACTAATTTGATTAGGCAGTATAATAAGTGACTATTCGAACAGTTTTCTATCCTATCTATGTTCAAATGTTACTATCTTACTGTTTGAAAATCATGATATTATTCTTCACTTCCAGTCTTGTGGTGGTTTCTGGAGGAGTGTTTGTGGTCATGTTTTTTGTCATGATGATGTTTGTCGTGGTGTCCATCAGGGTGGTGGTTTACAGAGTGCTTATGGCCATCATTACTACCACCATGTTTGTTATGAGGATGGCTCTTCTCTTTATCGTGAAACTCTAAATGATCTTTGTTATGTTTGTGTTCCGTTTCAGTGCCATATTTATGTTGCATTTTTTCTTCGGTAGAGTGTTTGGTTTTTTGCATTTTATCTGACATGATTTTCACCTCTCAATAATCTAATTATCTTATATAAGATAGTCTATAAATAATGAGGTACCAAACTTATTGAATGACATAGTTAGATAAAAGCTGCAATTAAGTGCTAAAGAATTTTCTAGAGTATAATGTACTGATCTAAATGTAATAATCTGATCTCAATGTTCTTGTTGATGTTTATTGTACGTAAATATGAAACCCATTTTAAAGGTGGGAGAAGAAGGTTGCGACCGATTGTCTCCAAGAACACTAAATAGTTTACGTAAGTAGAGTTACAAAAAGCACTGAAAGGTATGGTTAATTTGATTGCTGAGCATCTAACAGCTTTGATATGAGTCTGTTTAAACTCTCAAAAACGGTGAAACCCCTATGTTGGTAGGAAGAAAATAATCTAAGGTATAACCAATTGATATATAGGGTGTGGAGGCTGAGAATGGTCGGGGTAGTGGCTGTGATTTTGAGGAAAATCGATCTAATTCATACACTTAAGATCATAGGGTTATGCTTAGCACAGCACTGGTTTTTGATAGATCTATAAATCATAGCGGTGATGATGGTTTTAGGTGCTATAAGTAGTCAGGTTCAGATTTTAATGAGCGTATCGTTTAATACGCCCTCATTAAATTTTACTTATCAAAGCTCGACTTAATCGCAGACCATTCTATTGCGTTTGTCGGTGCAACTCATATTCGGACAAAACGTGTTTGCCGAGATCGGTTTCAGCACATACATGGACAAGGTGAGTAATTGCTGAAGGGCAGCTAAGCTCCATAACCGGTCATGACAGTTACTTGCAATTTTACTCGCAAATTCTAGAGAGTAGTCGTTCGTAGGCAGGCAGATGACGCATATGCAAAACAGATCATCACCACATACTAGGTACACAAGCCATAGTCTTGGAGTCATCGACAAAAACACGTCAAAAGTTCGGGTAACGTAATTGACGGTAAAACGAGGCTGGGCATTTAGCCTTCGCATACTTATTGTGAGCTGTAACCAAACCAATCTCGGAGCTGTTGCACCACCAGATCAACCACCGCTGGGTAAGGGTAGTCCAATTGATAGTAAAGCATCAGCCGGATGCTGGAGTCGAACTCACGCCAGTTCATATTCAATGCCACTACGCGCCCCTTTTTGATGTAATCCCGTGCGGCAGACTCGGGTATCACCGCGATGCCCAGTCCCTCGGCAACCAAGGCTAGGGTGGTTTGAAGATCAGTGCTGTACAACACATCCATGTGGGTGAATACATTACCCACTAAGTCTCTCGCATTCTCTCGGCTGCCAGGGATTATCGCCGTTTGGGTCAGCAACTGCTCGCTGCTTATATCCTGTTTTTCAACCAAAGGGTTGCCAGGGTGAGCGACATAGAGTATGTCTTCTTCACCTACTATGGCTCCACCCATACCGGCGTATATGGTGTCGGTGTGATGCCCAAGCGCGATATCGGTTGCTCCGCTATCCAGTGCTTGCTGAACATCCAGCGCACCGGAGTTGGTTAGGCTTAATTGTAGGTGTGGCCATTGCTCCTTTAGTTCAGCCAGCATCTCAGCAGCCCCGGCAGGTGCCACATACTCATTTAGACTGATTGTTAGTTGCATCGGCGCTTCGTCATCAGCCATCGAATGAGCAAATAACTGCAGCTTCGATTGATACTCAACCGCTAGTTTTGCCTTAGGTAGCAGTGTTGTGCCCCTTTCATTGAGTAGCACAACCAGGCCATTGCTTTGACGATCAAAAACTTCATAGCCTAGAACATCTTCCAGCTCTCCGATCCACCGTGTCACCGTTGAAGGTGATTTGCCTAAGCGTTTAGCTGCTTTATTGAAAGTGCCTGTTTCGGCAGCGGCCACCAGGCATTCGAGCCACCTGTTCTGAATATCTAGCATCACCTGTCTTTACTCTCTATGACTAACTTTAATCCATTCCATATATGGAATATTTCATGCTTATTGCATTTCTTATTATGAATGATAATGACTCCCGTACCAAATATCACCTTCGCTAAAGAGGATACTTATTATGAAAACTTCAGCCATTGCTATGATATTAACTACAGCTCTCTCACTGCCTGTTGCAGCTGTGACTCCAAGCTCAGTTGAGGCCAACGGTGTTGTGAGTGAGCTGACTGGAGATATTCGTAGCAGCTGGGACTACCCTCCTCACAACATGTACAGCTTTACCAAGACCGAACATATTTTCCCGACACTTCATATCGCCAAAGGCAGCGGGCCGGTTGCACCGCTTCGAAAAGCTGAAGAGCAGTTGAACTTAGAAACTCTGCAGGTTGTAGATCCTGCACTGGGCAACACCATCTCAGCCGATGAACTGCTGGAACGTCGCATACAAAACAACGGTTTTCTGGTCCTGCACAAGGGCGAAGTTGTTCACGAGTCATACCGGAACCAACTCGACAAAGACACTCGACATATGAACTTCTCTACTACGAAGTCAATCATCGGTATGTTGGCGCAAATCGCCAAACAAAAGGGCCTGTTCGATGAAACTGATTTGGCATCTAAATATGTCCCTGAACTGTTAGGTAACCCGGCGTGGAGCGATGTCACCGTGCGTGACGTGTGGGACATGCGCGACGGCACCAAGTTTGATGAAAACTACGATGATAACGACTCTGATGTTCGAGTTCAGGACCGAGCCATCAACTGGCGTCCACGTTTGGAAGGTGATCCTAAAGGTGTGCGCGATTTTGTTAGTAAGAACGTGGATGAAAAAGTAGCGCCGACAGGTTCAAAGTTCACCTACTCATCTGTACAAACAGAGATTCTCGGCATGATCATCGAAGGTGCCTCGGGCCAATCGCTGGAAAATTTTTTTCAAAATGAATTCTGGAGTAAGATCGGCGCCGAGCACGATGCTGCCTTCAACACTGATGGATTCGGGCAACCGCTGGCGCAGGGAGGTTTGAACATGACCTTACGTGATTTCGGCAGAGTGGCTCAACTGGTAATGAATAAGGGTAAGACGCACCAGGGCGAGCAGCTAATTGATGCCGCTTTCTTCTCAGACCTGGTAACCCCGAAGAAGCACCTCAACGACGCGTTTGCCAATTACAAGAGTTTCTTCGGTGATACCGGTCAGTACCGCAGCCAGTTTTGGGTAGTAAAGCCAGAGGCAAAGCAATTTATGCAAGTGGGTACCCATGGTCAGATTGCCTACTACGACTATCAAAATGACATCGCCTACGTGGGCTTCAGCGCCTACCCGGTAGCGAAAGATGCGGTATTGATGGGGAGCTTCTTTGAACTGTTCGAGCAAATAAAAACTGAGCTGACTCAGTAGTCATCTCATCTCCCATACAGGATAAACTGCACTCAAGTGCGGTTTATCTTAAAGCGCTGGCAAACGCACTACTTTAATTTCTTAGTCTTATGGAGGGATGGGTAGAACCACATCACCGATACATCACAAAGGGGCTATAACGTTGTGAAAGATCACATGTGACACGAAGCTGCATTTAGGTGTTGGTACTAACGCTAAATGGGAGATAACCTCTATAAGTAGGCTCATGTAACTGACCACTGCATTATCTAATTAGCACCTAATAATGCGTGCTATACATTCACGGGGCTCAAAGCCCAACCATAGATCTGCTTCGCACCTACCCGTATTACTAGGATATGTAGACAAATCTTACTCAATTACTGCTCGAAGTTTCCATTAGTTAGCGGAAAATCGATCTAATTCAGATGCTTAAGATCATAGAGTTAGCTAGTTGGCTTCACTGGTTTTTGATAAAGGCACCGGCGCCTTTAACTTTTCTTGCGCTTTTAGTTATAGCCATAATCCTGAGTTGAACATGCCTAAATAGAAAGTGGGGTTTAAGCAGTATTATGATGGTTGTTACCTAACGTATTTCTTCGAAGTGCCGTTTCGATATAAAGAGCACGGATCTCATATGTCTATGGTTGTGGTGTTTCCGAAGTTCTAGTTGGTAACTAGCAAATGGCTCTCTTTTGTATCAACCCACCTTCCTATACAACCATTCTTACGGAAAATTTGTAGTTTATAGTCGTTGAATATCTGCTTGATTGAATTACTTTCAAATTATGTAGTTGATAATTAGCTAATTTCCTGTGTTCGTTTCTCGTTACCAGGTTCAGTGACAACCAACCCTCCATGTTTACTGTAGTAAACCTATTTAGAGATCCTTCGATCGAGTTGTAAATTACACCACATGGAACGGACAGGAGGTCTTCGAAAGTTTCCATGAATATCACTTAATTCGTAATACTTAATCGAGGTAATCATTATGTCAAAAGCATTCCGTCAAGAGTCATCATCAGCAGAAGTTCGTGAAGCGGTCATGAAAGCAATGGGTATCGATACTAGCCCTATGATGTATCAACGCGACGAGCACAGTACACTAAGAGAAGTCATTATCGGTCACACCATTGGTGCAGCTTATCCACCAAAAGGTAAATCGACAGATAACTTTGCAGACCATATTCCATATTTGTCGGGTGACTTCTATGACCAATTCGAAGAAGGTCAGCGTATTCCATTTGAAGCTTTTGCCCCAGAAATTGTGGAAGCATACAACAAACTACACGCCGATATGAAAGCAGCATATGAGGAAGAAGGTGTGATTGTTAATGTGCTGGAGGCTCCAACTGAGCGTCAATTGGATTACTTTGGTTGGGCGGAAGGTACAGGGTACTGGCCAGTGACTCTTGCAAGTAACTATCAGGTGTTCGGTGACGTGCTTGTGGAGATGATGAGCTCAGATAACATTCTAGAATCAGCTCTTGCAGGCTTCCAGTCACGCGAAGTTTATAGAAAGAAATACCAAGAGAACTCTAATGCGGTGTGGGCAGCAATGTCGGCTAGTGCTCCATATGATCAAGCTGCAGATGACAGTGATACGCTCTTTGTCCAAGGTGGTGATATTCGCATGCTTGATGACAAAAACATTATTGTTGGAGTTGGTGAGGCTACAGGTCAAGAGAAGGCGACATCGACCAACTTGGAGGGTGCAGAGCATTTCAAGCGTATGATGGAACGATTTGGTTTCACTGTTCATATTGTTCGCTTCAACGGAGACTTAGCTTTCCACTTAGATTACTTGTTTGGCAATATTGCACCAAATACGTTTGCGGTGATTGAAGGCACTTTTCTAGATGGTTTGCCAGAGATTTTGAAAGATGCAGATATTATTTGGCTACCAGCTGAAGACGCTGATAGAGCGGGCGCAAATGTTGTATCCCTTGGACCTGATGCAACTGGTCAGTATCGAGTGATGGTGCCTAGCCGTCGAACAGGTCCAACTTTGGTTGAAGGTCTAGAGAAGCGTGGTATTCGCCCTGTAGAAATTGAATGTGAAGTAGTTGCGTCAACTGGCGGTTCGATTCGCTGTGCGACGTTAACAGTGGCTCGAGAGAACAATCCAATCCCTGAGTCGTTTAAAAGCTAAACGTCTATTTAAAACTAAGCCCCTTCCTAGGGGCTTAGTTGTTTTAAAAACTCAATTGGGAGCCTATTGTGAATAAATATCGGTTTTATCTAGGGGTGGTACTAGTCTTTTTGGGCGTAGCTCTACCTTTTATTGTAAGTCCACTTGTACTAAGTACGTCTTTATCATCGGCATGGAAAACGTCGATCATTGGTGTTGCCGTCGTTGGGGGACCGGAAATATTTATGGTTTTCGCAGCGATTGTAGCTGGTAAAGAAAACGTCAAACTTATTGTATCGAAAGTGTCTGCTCTGTTTAGTCACATGGTCGGTTGGCATGTAGACAGCAAGCTAAAGTATTACTCAGGTCTTATACTTATCGGCTTTGGATTATTAGTGACAACCATTGAGCTGTACGCTTTTCCAGAACAAGTATTGTTATCAAACGGCCAAATCGGTACTAGTTATATTAATTCCTTGGTCGGTGATTTTTGTGTGTTGATAGGCTTTGTTATTGCGGGGCAACGATTTTTCCATCGAATGCTAGCAATACTGCGCTACTAGTATACTTAGCGTATGAGCAAGGGAATGCGCCTCTTAGACCATTTGAGTTAGTTTGGAAATGAGAAAACTCAAAGCAGGTCTGCGGACTAAGTTAGATGGAAACCTAACTTCGGCAGAAAGTACATTACTAGTTCGACTAATTTCTGATGTTTCGAGCAGGTTGATAGTCCCTTGAGCTACATACTTCTCTGCGACTACTTTAGGTATTAATGCCCAACCCAAATCAAGCTCAACCAGCCTCACAACCCCTTCAAAATCATCTACATCCCATGTTTCAAATCCAATAAGAAATTGTTGGTAACCCGGATTCTCGAACATTGCCTTACAGCAGATTTGTCGATGAGATGCGAGGGTGGACATGCTCACTATTTTGGTGCCGGAGAGAGAGCTTTCAGGTGAACAGATGCCTACGATTTCAAAGTTAGTAAAATGAACAAACTCATAATTATCTCCAGCAGTACCTTCGGATAGGACAACAATACACTGAACTTTTTCCTCTGATAATGCTACACGTAAGTCTGACAAGCTCCCCCTCATAATAGACAGATTGATGTTTGGATATTCGTTGGCAAGCAGTATTAATCCATGTTCAACCAACTCAATGGGAACCACCTGATCGACACCGATGGTGATACTGTCCTCAATACCACTGAGAAAGCTATTGGCAATCGAGATTATTTTGTCATTTTGAAAGAGAAGGTTACAGGCGACGGGGTAGATAGCTCGGCCATGCTCATTGAGTACCGGGTACTTACTCGTACGATCGAACAGTTCTAACCCAAGTTTATCCTCTAGGCCTGAAATCGCGGAGCTCACGGTACTCAGGCTTTTTCCATGCTCTTTTGCAGCAGCTGTAAATGATCCTTTTTCAACTGAAGATATGAAAAGCGCGAGATGTTCGATATTAAGCATAGGATGTCATTCCTTGGATCATTATTCGCATAGTTAACTGATGTTTTAACTATTCTGTGCTGATGTCATTAGTGTAGCCTGAGGTAAGTTTATCTGCTTAGGAGTAAAAATCCCTACTGCTATCTTCCATGTTGTTTCGAAAAATCGGTAAGGAGCTTACTCATGCCTTTCCTGTTAGTTGGTCATAATGTGCACATCAAATGAACGAAGCGAGCGCTTCATTAATTACACATTAACTAACAGAGTTGGAGATTAACATGTCTACTACAAACAATGACCGCAGAGAATTCTCGAAGAACGCTGGAATAGCTGGCGAGATTAGCAACAGCGTATCGACGAAGGCGAAGTTACACCTAACAGCAAAGGATTTTAAAAACGTTATCCCTAAGGAGGGAGAAGTGATCCCTGGCATGGCAGAGCAAGGGAAAGGTATTCGTCACTATGTAGAAAGTGAATATGCAAAGGCGCGTGCCGTGTTGGTTGGAAATGCCAGTGAACTTTGGATCCCGGATGTTGATATGTGGGAGTACAACAATCTATTAAAGGGTGCACCTGAGGAACTTAAGGACTTTATGGTCAAATATGGCGGCACTAACTTGTGGGAATCGAATCCAGAAATTGCGCAGCAGATGAAAAGTGAATCTGATGCATTGGCGGCTGCATTTCGCAAACATGGCGTGCATGTAATTCGAAATGAAACTGGTTCAACGCCAAAAGAGCTGGTTGACTATAACTACGCATGGTCTGGTCAGCGTCAGTGGACTCTATTCGGACAGTCTGCGAGTGAATCATTTGGTCATGCATTTGTGTCATTTTGGGAAGTATCGAACTCATGCATCTCAGAGTTAGCGCACCGCGAAGCTATTAACGAAATAATGAAGAACGATAAAGAAGCAATTTGGATGTCGATGCCAGCGCATTTTCCGGCAGCAGACCGCAAGAACTTAGGGCCATTCCTAGCGCCGGGGGACCCAATTGTTTTGAATAAAAAAGTCATTATTGGTATTGGTGTAGAAGATCCATCACATATTAATGACCCTAGCAAGCCTCGCTCAAGCGGTGATGAATATGGCGCAGAAATCCTAACGCGTATGCTCAAGCCGCTGGGCTGGGAAACTGAGATTGTGTACTTCAACAGCAATTATACTTATCACATTGATTGTATGATGGCTCCACTAGAGGAGGGACTAGTCGCCGTCTATGAAGAGGCATTGATTACACCTCTTGAAGAAATTGAAGCGCTTAAAGGATGGGAAGTGATTAAGGTATCTTACGAAGATTTTAAGCAAGGTGCTTGTAACAATGAGCCTCTTGGTGACCAGAAACTGATTCTTCCATCAGGATGCGATAATCTTGTATCAGAGTTGGAAGGGAGAGGTTGGTTGTGTGAGCAAGTACCATATAACACAATCTATTCATTGACTGGTTCAGGTATTCACTGTTCTACAGCGGGTATATGGCGTCAATCATAATATTAGTAAAACGGCCCTATGCGGCCGTTTTTTCTATGAGTTTGGAATCCCTTTTAGTTGTTCCACCATGTAGGATAGAGCTGGGCCGTGGCTCAAGCTTGGGTTGACTTTAAAATCGAGCATAAACGTGGTCTTTGCAAAGTTATTCTCTAGATTCATGACTTTTAACGTCCCTAGTTGAGCGCGTTCATCCGCAATGGACTTGGGTACGATTGCCCAACCCAGATCATTCTCCACAACCCTTATTACGTCATCTGTAGATGCAAACTCCCACACCTCGTTTGAAACAATAAAGTCATTCAACATTTCATTGTTCATTAGGCCAGAGCTACAAATTTGCCTGGTCTCTACGAGCTGCTCACCATTAACTGCGTCAGAGTCCGACAGATGCGAATCGGGAGAGCAAACAGCGACCATCTCTATATTGGCAATGTGATAGTAGTCAGCGGATACATTCTTGAAGCTATTAGCAAAATGAATGGCGAGATCTATTTCTTCCGTGTCGAGCATTCGATAGAGTTGATTTACGGTACTGCGAGTTTGCCTCAGTTTGGTATTTGGGAATTTGGCTTCAAACTTAGCAATGATAGGTTCGATTAGCGAGAAAGGGACGAGCTCATCCATGCCGATCACAAGTTGCTCCTCAATATCGTTTATGATGCTGTGAGCCATAACCTCCATTCTCTCGGCTTGTCGGAGCAATTGGACACCAATCTCATACATTCTCTGTCCTTCTGGAGTCAATTCCGGATATTTCATGGTCTATCGAGCAGTTTGACTCCAAGCTGATCTTCTAAATTTGCAATAGCCGCACTAACGGTCGTGAGGGCTTTCTTCTTTTTTCTTGCTGCAGCGGAGAAGGAGCCCAATTCAGCCGCACTAATGAAATAGTTAACGTATTCAAGATTAATCATAAGGGCTCCGATTCATGATGCTCCATAAATTATAGGCGGGCTCAGGTGACGATCAAAAAAGGAAATCGTGCTCGATATCTTTCTTTGTTTGTGTAAGTGGGTACAAAGATGATAAATGAGCGTTTTCTAGTGACTTTACTTCTTAACTAATTGAAATGTAAAGATTCTATCCTTCGGGATTCTCGTAGGAACCCTATTTGAGACGACAAGGTAAGCGACTTAGTATAGTGATGAACTGCTAGTAACTAGCCTTCATAGAGTAAGGATAGATATTTTCTGCTCACTCACTTGCTTGTTAATAAGTGTATAGAAAGTTGTAGGGTATAAACATGAAGACCGTTGTGCGATATCACTCGGATTTGGATACTAAAAAGTGCATCCATGTACTAAGAGAGTTAATTCCTGCCATTCAACGGCATTTTGAGGGTTTTCATCTCGATAGATCTCTGATTGGCCAGTTGTCCAAGCAGAACTTGGACGAGATAAACGACAAGATTAGTAACCCAAACCCTGACTTCTCAATCTACGTGAATTATGAATCATATATTGGGCATTGTTGTAGGAAGCGTGAGTTCGTTTTCTATCTCGATAAGTGCATGAAAAAGTTCACTGGTGCGCAGAACAGCATCATAAACTTAGCTTTTGTGGTTATGTTAGACCTGCTCGTTGAAGCTAGAGTGATCAGCTATAAGCACAGAAGTGAACTGTTATATAAAACAATGATATGTTCTGGTGCTCTCTGTACAAATTAAAATTTTTGGTCTTGTTAACAGGTGTGAATGGCGGAATTTGAGAAGATAGTGCCCTATGTTTGTATTAGCTTTTCTCAGATCATTTAATTTGTGTGTATCACCAATGAACTTAGAGCATCTTAAAATATTTATTACCGCTGCCGACCTCGGCTCTTTTTCAGCTGCAGCACGTCATCTCTCCAAAGGAACAACCACAGTTGCGGTTACTGTTGGCAAGTTGGAGGATGACCTGGGGTGTGCTTTATTTGATCGCTCTGGTGGTAAAGCAAACCTGACAGAAGAAGGTAAAATACTCTACGACATGGCACAACAAGTTTGTTGGCAAGCGACGCGCTTGGAAAACAGTATTGTAAGAATGACGGCTCAACAGGAGACTCAAATAAAGATCGGCTTAGATGGAATAGTGCCAATCTCTTTTATCCAACCTTTCCTCGACAATATTGAAGCAGAGAGTCTTACATATATTTCATTGATTCGTGCGCCAGCGAAACGCTTGTTACATCAGCTTGAGATTGGTTATATTGATGCAGCGATCATTGTTGCCGATGCGTTTAATACCTCTGGAACCGAGTTCTATCACATCGCCAATCTTGACTTAACGACAGTCTGTTCTCCTGATTCCGCGCTTAACGATGAGGATTTGGTGTCACTCGAAACCTTAACTCTATACCGTCAAGTCATGACTGAAGACCAAGTCACAAACGTATCTCTGTCTTCTCAGCATACAGTCTCGAGCGATGTTTGGGTGGTGGAAAGGTGTGATGAACAAATCCGATTGGTTGAACAAGATATCGGGTGGGCAATGCTTCCAAAAGAAAGCGCAAAAGCGTACTTAGACGCTGGGTCAATAGTAGAATTCCTCAGTGAGGTTGAATGTGTCCCTACCAGCATTCCATTGGAGCTCAGACTTCTGCCTAGCTTCAAAAGAGGCCCCGTTATGCAAAGCTTAATGAACAGTTTGCGTGACAAAGCTTAAGGGGCAGTTCAATGATTAATCTGGAGCAATTGTCGTTATTCATTGATATTGTTGATAAGGGATCCTTTTCAGCAGTAGCTCGATTACGAAACAAAAGTATCAGTACAGTGAGCTATTCAATCGGTCAGTTGGAGTCTTACCTAGATGTCGTATTACTCGATAGAACAACTAAACGTACGACATTGACAGTCGATGGAAGAATCATCTACGACTCAGCCAAGTTACTATTAAGTCAGACGCAAAAGCTTGATTCAGCTGCTCGTGACCTCGTAAATGGTGTGGAAGAAAAGTTAGCCGTTGGTATCGAAGAGCTATTGCCGTTGAATCTTGTTGAAGCGGAATTGGCGAAAGTAGCCAATGCGTACCCAAATACTAAGTTAACGGTAAAAAGAGCTAATAAGGATGATCTTTGTCGAGCCTTACAATCGGGTAATCTCAACCTCGCTTTGATACCTGGTTCTCATGGTGGTGATAGCATAACCAAATGTAGTATAAACCTCGTCGCGATTCGAGCACCCGAACACATCATTAAAAAGCGAAACCAATACCCACCTGAAACAGGAGCGTTTGTACTTTGCCAAAGTATTACATCGCTGCTAGAAACCTGTATGGGAGGGCTAAGTGAGATGCCTTCACCTCGCATAAAATGTACGACTTTAGAGGACGCTGTCAGCCTTGTGAGTCAAGGGTATGGATGGTCTCTGGTGCCAGTTGAATTGACGGAAGAGTTTCATCAAGCGCAAAAAGTTGTTACTTTCGATAGCGGCTTAACGGGACTAGACTATGCATTTCCAGTCTACATGCTGTCCTCTGAATCTACTATTAAAGGCCCTGTACACCGATACGTTGAGGCGCTTTTTTCAAAAACATCTAGTCATCAAAAATAAAGCTAGCCGGCTGACAATTGCTCAATGAGATACCTGAGAGCGACCCCTTGGCTCGCCGTCACGTTGTATCTAAGATCAACGGCCAGAATATCACTCGCTCTGGTTAATTTTGTGGTATCGAATCGAGTGACTGTTCCCAGCGAAATATACCGTTCAGCGATTGGCTTTGGTACCGCAGCCCAGCCCAAATCTAACTCTACTAAGCGAATTAAATCTTCAAAATCGCTTACTTCCCAAGTATCTGTACCAACAATATATTGTTGAAAGCCGGGGTTACTTTTCATAGTGTCGCAGCAGATTTGGCGTTGAGAAGCTAGGTACTCAGCATCAATATGCGGGGTTTCTGAAAGAGGGGATTCGGGAGAGCAAATTGCGACAACATCAAAGTTGGCGAAATGAATAAACTCACAACCATCATCAGATGTCCCTTCTGACAACACGATAAGAAGTTGTATCCTTCCTTCTTTGTGTAGTTGTTTAAGTTCAGACACTGAATGCCTAATTATGTTAATTCTGACATTAGGGTATTTATTTTGAAGCTTTATGATGCCACTTTCGATCACTTCAAATGGAACAACATCGTCAATACCTATTGTTAATGTGTCTTCAACTTCGTTTAACAATCCATTGGCCAGTGAAACCAGACGTTCACTTTGACTAAGTAGGTTTCGTGATACTCGATATAGCGCCTCGCCTTCCTTTGTAAGGGTAGGGTATTTACTTTTACGATCAAATAGCGAAAGCCCCAGCCTATCCTCCAGACTAGATATAGCAAAGCTAACAGTACTTAGACTTTTCCCTTTAGCTCTTGCTGCACCTGAGAATGAACCACATTCAACAGACGCTACAAACAAGGACACATGATCCACGTTTACCATTTTCTAGACCTCTACTCTTTACACCCTACAGAAATATCGTAGGGACCCTTTTTTGGAAATTTCGAATCAAATTATAAAGTACAACCCATGGAAACGACAGGACGTCAAACAGGTAAGTTCATGAATACATCATAAAACTTAATGAGCTAAATAGTCGAGGTAAACACAATGTCTAAATCAAATACTAAATCAATGATCGATGCAGCGACACTTGAAGCAGTAAAAGAAGCTGGCTATCACGTTTTTTCAAAAGGTAATGTGCAGGATACGGGTGACGACAAAGTAGGACAACATAAAAAAGTGCTGAAAGCACAGTACGATGACGTCACTAACGCAGCTATGGCTAATGCAGCAAGAGGTTTACGTGTCGTTGAAGAGCGAATTTGTCAACCATATCAAGGCCACAGCTTTGAGCTAAAGAAAGGTCAAGTTATTCGCTATGAGCTGATTGATGGTCCCCAAATTCTCGACACTGTGTATCTAATGAAAGATAACCCAACAGGTGAGTATGCAGACAGCTATTGTACGGCTTCATTTAGTGATTTGGTGTTTACGAAAGGCAAGCACTACTACTCAAACACGCCTCATGCGCGCCCGATTGCAACGATTATCGAGGACACGGTAGACCACGACAACCTCAAAGAAATGTATGGCGACCTCGCGTCACATAGCTTTGTTTATCCATCGGGTCGTTGCAACGCTGCTTTGATGGAAACCTACCTAGGTGAACCAAATATCAACAACTGTGATTCGAATCTTGCACAGGCATTCGTTGAGCTTTTGGGAGAGGAGAAAGCGCGTGAACTCCATACCCCTCATGTATTCATGCACTTTCAACCTATGGCCTATGACCGATTCCCAACGAACTATTCGTTGTTCCCGTCAAAAGGTGTTTTCAAGAAAGGGGACCATGTCGATGTATTAGTTCATCACGACATGTACGTGGCGTTCAGCCCTTGTCCTTTAGGTGATCAGAACAACACGACCTCACTGGAGGAATTCACGTGCTATCCAGTGAAGGTTCAGATTCTAGAAGGATTAGATGGGCCACTCGAAACCATTGAGACAACACCATTGAAATCAATCAATGCAGTGGATTGGGTCATGCAAGGTCGACCTGGAATGAAGCACGGAAAAGTTGGTGCTGGAAACGGTTTTTAGTCACCTACCCAAGCGGAGGAAGCCCTAGACATCGGGGCTTTTTTAAACCTAAGTGAGGTAAATATGAAATCGATTAATAGTCCGTTGGCATCTGCGCCAACACTAAAAGATCTAGTTAATACACCGACAAAGAAAATAGCCTTAGCAGTAATGATCCTGGGTAATGTGCTCATGCTTTCTAGCCCAGTAATGATTTCTGCTATAAGTGTTCACTTCAGCCTGTCCGCGATGGAGATAACGGAGCTCACTGCAGGTTATCTGATATCAGCAGAGGCAATGGCGGCACTACCAATATTCATTTTGGGGAAGCCTGTTCTAGCACTCGTCAAAACAAAGTTTCTTTCGAAGTTCAAACGAAAGAATCGAAACAAGTAATAGTCAAAGGCAAGGAAGCCCTGCATTTGCAGGGCTTTTTATTGAAATAGGTGTTTCTCATGAAAATATTTTCACGTGCTGTGGATCAGCGTCGCAGCAAATACATTGCAATAGGAACTCGTGTGTTGCTCATTGCCATAGGGTTAGTGGTAATGCCGAGGGGTTTCGCTTCTGAAGAAAACAATGGGGTTAACTATGGTGACCCAACGGCAGTATTTAAAAACTTTGGTGTCTCTCATAACGGTGACGGAGCCATTCAAACCAATCTCGTATACGGACAAGGCAAAAACGTGTTTCAGTTAGATTTAACGGCGCAATATAGAGACCGTGCAGGTGCTGAAAATTTAGGTACCAAAGGGATGGGATATCGAGCACGTTATTTTCGAGTCAACGATGGATTGGGCTTTAGTATGGACGTTATTGGATCCCACAATCAAAATGCGGACTCGACGACCGCGGTTGGCGGTGTGATTTACAAGATCAATCTTACCGATCGCTTTTCAGTTTTCCCAATGCTTTCGGTGGGTGGAATGACATCTAAAGCTAAAGCTGACAGTCAATCTTACACATCAGGGATTATTCAGCCTGCGCTGTATGCCCTCTATGCATTTGATGAAGGACACTGGCTTTACGCGAACCCCCGTTACACGCATTACACAGATACGCCTTCCAACGCTAATGACTACTACAAATATGACCAAGATATGCTCGATATCGAGCTAGGTGGAGGGTACATGCTTAATGAGTGGTCAGCAGCAGAGTTTAAAATTGAGCACAAAGTTCGAAATGACACTCAAAAACAGCATGGGCATTACCTAAATCGTGATGACACGATAAGTTGGCTCAAGTACTCCATTTTTTGGTAATGGAGTGATGTTATGAAGAAACTATCGTTAATAGGATTATTATTCTTATCAGTTAGTGCATTCGCAACTGTTGATTTTGGAAGTCCTGAGCTTACGACGACGCAGCCAGGTAGTGGGGCAGGTGCAAATGCATCGAAAGACCCAGGCAAAGGTTGGCTCGGTGCTATTACACTCGGTCATTACAATATCCGCGGTGTTAATGCAAACGGTCAAGACCATTCCTCAGATAAGTACACATCTTTGGACTTAGTTTTGCCACATTTGAGTTATTACACCGATACCAGAATTCTCGGGGGCCGATATAGCTTTGGTATTACGGGGGTCATTGGAGGAGTTCATAAGGGGAACGAAGAAGTCGGTGTAGGCGTGAGTGGAAGCCCGTGGCTACATCCTATCCGACTTAATTGGATGGTTGGAAATGATTTACATGTCGTGGCTGGCTACTCGATGCGATTAGGATTGAAGTCCTCCCGTATGTCCATCGACAAAGCTTATGACATGCACACGCTCAACGCCGGTGTCACTTACGATATTAATGAACGGTGGCAAGTAAACGGCGCTTTACAGTATGAACATCGCACCGCGACAACTCGCAATGGACATCGTTGGCAAGCAGGTGATATTGGCTACGTTGAAGGTTCACTGATACGCAAGTTTGATAATGGTATGACACTCGGTGGTTACGCCTATCATATTGGTCACTTAAATCGTGATAGCGGTGTGCAATATGATGGAGCTAATTACTTGCTTATGGGTCGCTATGGTTCTCATGTATCTGCATTAGGGATGGAGTTCACCACCCCAATCGAAGCAATCAACAGTTCACTTTCACTACGAGTTCATGAAGAAGTAGGACCGAAAAATCATTCATACGGAACCCGTGGTTTCTTAACACTTTCACACAAGTTTTAGGAGGTGCTATGTTTACCATTGTTACTGTAGTGGGCCTTAGCGCTATGACGATATCTTTTATTGCGGACGGCGTATTTGTTCGCTTTTTCTAAAATATAGTGTGCCTTAGCAAGATGCTGGGGCACCTCTTCGAGAGTTTTGTAAACCTCTAGTCAAATTAAGCAGCCAAAAACGAGTGCTCAAACCAAACTACCTTGCATTTCCTCCATTCTCTGCTGAACTCTAACTATTCTAATGGCGATTTGGTTCACATTGTTATGTTGTTCCAATCTCCAGCACAGCTGGGTCGCTGCCAACGACTCTGATGTACAAATACATCACAACCCACTCAGTCCCAGGGCAAAATGGGATATAACCTTTATATGAGCAGACTCATGTCACTGACCACTGCTTCATCTAATTAGCACTCAATAGTAATGCGTGCTACACACCCTCGGGGCTCAAAGCCCGACCATAGATGTGCTTCGCATCTGCCCGTATCGCCAGATACGTAGACAAATCTTACCCAATTGCTGCTCGAGGTTTCCTCGTAGAGAGGTGTGTTTCGAATATAGGAAAAAACATAGAGGCAAATTAAATCGGTTCCTCGCGTACGTAGTTTTTAACGTCTATTCAATAACTAAGCAGCTAAACAACCCCCATGTATCTAGGACGAAAAACGACGAATGTCGCTCTTCACAGGTACAGTAGGCAGCTAAATGACTCGCTTATCATGGTAAGTAAGTCCGCGATAGGGCGCTAAGCTGTGGGGTCAATATCAAACCTCGAAAAACATAAAAGGAGACAGCGCTGCGCGACGTATTCGCGCGTGTAGGTGTTTCACCTACCACTAACACTCACTATTACTGTTCCCTAGTCTCCATTCCGCAACCACTCAGGAGATTGGTATGTCCAAAAGAAATGAAATTCGGTCTAGGCATCGGTTTGAGCGCGCTAATCCCAATGCTCGTAACTTTGGGCTCAGGGCGCGCTGTATGCTGAAAGCTGCGGAACACGCAATGGAGGAGCGACGCCTTGCCAGCGCGTGCGGTTTTAGCTCGCGTCATCAGCAAGTAAAAAGGTTCGCGTTCTTTGTGCACTACATGCAAGAACGCTATCAGATTAAGGACATGCGCAGAGTAAGACGTGAGCATGTCGAAGGTTATGCAAAGCATTTGCGTACTGTAGCGAATAGCACTCAAAAGAGCGCGTCTTGGGCACAGAACTACTTGTCTGCCGTGAACACGATACTTTCGCAGGCGAGAGGCGACAGTGAATGTCGAGTCACTGGAACGCAAGCTCAGCTATCGGAGCGTGAGTTTCAATATGGCGTAGCTAAAGGCAGTTCTGATGAGGAATTTCAAAGCTTACAGAGGCTTTTGGGAGGAAGAGAGTTCAGCATAGCTTCGCTACAGCGCGCGTTTGGGCTGAGATTTGAGGAGGCTGCGAAGCTCAATGCTCACCGAGCACTGCGAGAAGCGCAGCGGAATGAATACATTTCCATCACCGCCGGTACGAAAGGAGGTAAACCCAGGAGAGTTGACGTGTTTTGTGACTCTCAATGTCGAGCCTTGGAATATGCGACTAAATATCAAGGCGACCACAAAGCGATGATCCCAAAAAATAGCAGCTACAAAAAGTATCGAAGCTTCTATTACCGACAAATAGGGAAAATCGGATATCGC
Source organism: Vibrio sp. McD22-P3 (assembly GCF_021568915.1). NCBI lineage: Bacteria > Pseudomonadati > Pseudomonadota > Gammaproteobacteria > Vibrionales > Vibrionaceae > Vibrio > Vibrio sp. McD22-P3. The sequence goes on along the minus strand of NZ_JAKGTN010000020.1, from coordinate 6,411 downwards.
ACCCATACTCAGCGCCGCGAGTTTGCTAGGACGCTATATGAACTGTTCTTTGCTAGACAGGGGCTCTCAGTGATTGCGCCAATCGACAATCATTATGATAGAAAACAACAAGTTCGCATTATTGCCAATGAACTCTATTGCGCCTACCAGGATACATTCAGTCTTTACCGTGATGTTTGTTTGAGAAGCGTGCATGACTTCCTTACAGAGGCATCGGAGCTAAATTTCCAAGCTCTCAGTTATATCTCAAAGCAACTAGGCCACGAGAGGGCAAGCATTTCGAAAGTGTACGTATATTAGGGGGAAACGCGATGAACAAAGCCATAGCTCAACTTGAAAAACATCTTCACCTCTATATGCGCAGCGGAGGCAAAACAAGCCGAAAACGACAGGCACAAAAAATGCGCATCGTAATAGGGTATATGGTCGAAAAAGAGAAGGTTAAAGGGCTCGAGCAGATAGGGCGAAAACAAGTAAGCAGGTTCTATCGCGACAATCGTCATCTGGCACCTTCTACTCGTCGAGATTACTACTATGCAATTAACGTGATTTGGCGTCAGTTTCTGCAACGCGCATCGGAGCCTCCCATATTTAAGTGACCTTTAGATGCTTATCGGAGATTTACCAAAGGCCTAATACTCTCGATTGGCGTGTCCAAAAAGGTGTACCTTTTCGGACTCCGTTGGTTTGGCCGAATGGTACCCTAAATAGTGTGCATTAAGTCTGCAAATTGCTAACTGCACATGTACACGCAATAAAAGGGACTTTTCAGACACTAAAAGGGGCTCCCATGTTAATAGGTTATGCGCGCGTCAGCAGTGACGAACAAAATCTTGATGTTCAAATTGAACAACTATCCAAAATAGGCTGCGAAAAGATTTTTCAGGACAAAGCCAGCGGTAAGAGCGCTGAGCGCAATGGACTAAAACAACTTCTCGAATTTGCGAGGGAAGGGGATGTCGTTCACGTGACAAAAGTGGATCGGATCGCTAGAAACACCATCGATGCGCTTGGCGTCGCAGATCAATTAAGCGCGCGTGGCGCAGGGCTTGTATGTCATGACCTTGGCGATTTAGATATCAACAGTGACGTAGGCCGGGTGATTTACACCACCATTGGTGCTTTTGCGGAAATGGAGCGGTCTCGGATTCTGCAACGTTGTAATGAAGGGCGAGAAAGAGCGCGCGCGTTAGGTAAGCATCTTGGGCGTTATCCTAACTTGGAGCTTCATCAGTGTATTAAAGACCTGGCTGCTGGTGGTCGTAGTAAGAATGCTATTAGCTGTGAGTTGGGGTGCAGTCGGTCTACGGTTTATAAGGTGTTGCGTGAGGGTTGATATAGGTTTGGGAGGAGAAGCTGTCATATACACGAAGAAGCACCTTGTTCGGATGATAGACTGCCTATTACATATGAGGGAATCAAACGCATTTATGCCCCATTCGGTGCTTCAAGCCATACCAAAAATCACCGTCATCCCCTTGAAAAAGGGGATCTCATTTAGCGCGTTGAAAAGTTGAATTACGTGACTTAATCGAATATTTTCAGTTGCCTACACGTGGTGGGAGATCCTCACTTTCGTGAGGATGACGGCTACGTGGGGCATGTTAAAAACGAGCGGACGTAGACTATTTTTGTCCATAAACATCGTAACCTACATATTTAATGCGACTAATGATGTGCGAACCCTGTTGACATCATTTTAAATGAGCTCGGTTTGTGCTCTAAGTCCATGAAGGTCTTTCTGGAAAAATACGTGTGCTTTGTCCTTCCTTCACCGAAGGAGGGGCATGTTGTACGGTCGTTAGCTTAGGTGCTTTATCGTGTCGAAAACAAGCCCTTTTAACCAAGTTAGATACGGTGAATGTCGGGAGCGATGAGCAAAAAAACCACCAATGGAGAATTCTGGTCCATCTTCAAAATGCTCTATATCAAGTAGCGTCATATTTTCTGGAATAGAGTGTCTAACAATATGGCTGACAGGAAAAAGACAGTGGTGTTTACGCACTGCTTGATAGCATAGACCTATTTTGTCTGTTCGTAATAATACTCTAGGCTCAATGTCCCGCGCTCTCAAATAGGTTTCTGCAAATGCTTCCCCTTGGTGGTAATCAGGCATTAACATTAATGCTAACGGCATGCTTCCGACATCTTGTGGGGTTATGCTTCCTTTTCTACTCATTGGATGTTCGGTAGAGCAACAAAGCTTAAACTGAGCGGCAACAACATGTTGCTGCACGATCTCTTTAGTAATACCTAAAGGCATAAAATTAATACCTAGGTCTACTTGGTTGGTTTTGATTTTAACTTCGGTATCGTGAGACCAGTTTTGGATGACGATCGTTGCATTGGGTGCGGTTTTAGTGAGAGCTTTGAATAAGGGCTCCATTAGTGGGTAGCAGAGTACAGTGTTGATGTGAATATTGATTTCACCAGAGTAGTCCTCCGGGTTGAAACTACTACCTTGTTCAAATATTGCTTCCAGTCTTGATAAGACATCGGGAAGCTGCCGAAGCAGCTGATCACATTTGGGGGTCGGCTCTAACCCATGCTTTTGTCTCAAAAACAGTTGATCGTTGAACTGCTCTCTAAGCTTTCTTAGTGACTTGCTTACTGCAGGTTGGCTGATAAAAAGTCGCTCGCCGGCTCGTTTGGTATTCTTCTCTTCGCCCAGTATTTTGAGCAACTTTAGAGAATTAAAGTCGAGTTTTAACATCTCCGACTCTTTCATAGGCAATCCTTGCTTCATGATAACTATGTCAGGTTATCATGAAGTCAAACGTATTGCACAGAGTCCAATAAAGTAGCGATTGGTTGGATAGAGGAGAGTAACCTTTGTGTGTACCATAGAGCGATAGAGTATAGAGGTTGACTAACTAATTGAACTCGTATCGATAGTTAATTGACAGGGTGCTTTTTGAACCAAATTGTGAGCTATTACTGACAATGCCAAAGCTGTTTATTGATTGGTTATCATCGATTCGATAGCTCACGCCACCACCAAGATAACCATTATTCGTGTTATTACTACCTGCGCTTCCTCCGCCACCTAACATCAGTGTTAAGCCATTACTTATTGGCTTAAGAGCGAGCATTCCTAAATACGCACCATGACTTTCTATTGGTACCATTAATAACTGACTTTGGTATGAGTGAGTAGTAGGAACTGCCGTGCGTCCCTCTGTGTAGTTATACCCAAAGGCCGGAAAAAGTTGCCAGCCAGCTGGCTTCACACCGAAAACGCTGAGAGGCACGAATGTACCTAAGTTGTAGCTCGTACTATCACCGCCGCTATCATACTGATTTTTCTTGAAGTTGAAGTTCACGATCCCCTTGCTAAACAGCCAAGATCCGCCTATGCGCCATTCACTAGCATCGGAATTAATATTACCGCTGATCATTCTGGCTTCATCCAGCCCCAACGAACCACTAAGTGTTAACTCTCCGTTATAGCCAGCGCCAACTCTTGTCACTATTTTAGTAGGGTCTTCTTGGTTTTTCTCTTCATCAACTAGTTCATAGGCCGTTACCTGCAGCGCTATGATGGAAAATAAGAGAGAAGCAAGTTTCTTTTTAAATATCATATTTAGTTTTCCAATATATTTATAATCGGTTTTTTTAGGATTGATACTTCTGATATGTTCGCCGTCCATGGCGATAACCCTAAAATTGATAGTTATATTCGACTCTGAAATCAGTGCCGTTTATTGCTTCACCAAAATTCCAAAATGCTCGGATATTGCTTTGAGTGTCTATTTGATAGCTTGCGGCAACTTCATGCTGCCAACCATATAAACTGCTTAATGCTTCAACACCACCCAATTGAGTTGTGTACATAGGGTTGTAGTTCAACCAGACTTGGTCGGATATCTCTATTTTCGAATAGAAGCCTAGCAAACCAAAACTAGACGGGATAGCATAACCTATTGATCCGAAAGGTTCTCTTTCATCGACTAATAGAGCCGAATCAACGTCCGCAATATTCACTCCGATGCCTGCTAAGGGGTAGACCTGAATCGCTCCCATAGCAGGGAGTGCTTGAATCATGGAGTATGAGGCTGAGCCTAGCTTTTGATTGAAGTCCCAGTTTATGTCCACTTGAGAGCCAATGCCGTTTTGCATATTGACATTAAAGTGGCGATAACGAAGAGAATCGAAGCTATCATTTCCTTTTAATCCAAGGGTATCAGCAGCAAACCCTTTTGCTTCAAGGACATGCATTGCCATTGTGGATTCGTTGTTGGTGTCATAAGCCTGGCCGAACTTGAAGTTTAGGCCTTTGTTTGTGACCCCAACTCCTGCTTGTGAATAGACTGCAAGTGGGTCTGACATATCTTGATATTCTTCAGCGACCGCAGTATTAAATGCTAGAGATAGAATGGATGCGATAGTTGCTACTTTAACTGAATTGATTGTTTTCATAATAACTCTTACTTTTTATATACCCTCCCTGGTGAGTGTTTAAGGCCAGTTCCAATTAGGCCGTCATGCGATATTACAGAGACATAAAAACAGATGTCTTTGCTATGTCGTAAATTTTATATTCAGTTTTTTTATGTAAGAAATGAATGTCGTTACTTCATGCTATTACAATTGGTTATATCTAAAAAATCCTACGTAAATATTAATGCGATGATATGATTTTAAGTTATTTGTTAATGTAATAATTGTTATTTCTTGTTGAGTAGATTAATCGCTAATATTAAAGTTGATTGATGAGGTGGGAGTAATCATCTTATATTGAAGAAATGCTGACGATGGAATGTCTTGGTTTCTATTTTAGAGTAAGCGCGATAGCTATATTGCAAAGTTGACTGAATTTTTGCGATTGCATTGCGTTATACCTGAAAACTAACTCCATGAGTGAGCTTAATATTATGAAAAAATCAGTAATTTCTCTCGCATTATGTGTTGCGACTGTATTAACACCCGTATCATCTTCTTTTGCTAGCAGTGATACCAGTGTACATATTGCTTCCATTGCTGAGCAAAGGTTTGAACGTAGAGCGCTGGAAGCAGGTATTTGGTTCATTCCACAAGTTCTTTATGAAACGATTGCGTCTGAAACAATTGCTAAATTTGGCGGTGACCGCAATAGCACAGTGTACTTTTTTGAACGACCTGTGACTTGGCATGCTCAGATGATGACTGGAAACAATAATACGCCGTATGTTCACACCTATCATAGTATTGAAGATGGTCCAGTGGTCATCGAGATACCTGCGGCGACAGAAGAGAATGCCTTCTTTGGTACATTGCTGGACTCTTGGCATAAGCCTTTAATTGACGTTGGCCCTGATGGTGCTGACCAAGGTAAAGGTGGTAAGTATCTTATAGTGCCTAAAGGTTACAAGGGCGACACAGATGGCTACATTGTCGTGGAACAAGATACTTTCCAAGGTTATACGACGATACGTTCGATGACGAAAACTACTTCCGAAGAGGACATGAAGGGTCATGTCGATTACGTTACAAAAGGCGTAAGAATGTATCCATTGGGTTCAAGCAATATCCATACAACATTTAAAGCCATGGATAATGTTGTGATTGATACACATCTCCAGTGGCAAGATCACTTTTCAACTTCGTTTTGGGAACGAGCGCATCAAGCTTTGCAAAATGAAGTTATTAAGAGTGATGAGAAAGCAATGTACGGTATGCTGCGTTATCTAGGTTTGGAAAAAGGGGAAGCATTCGCACCTAGCCAACACCAGCAAGTGATGTTGAATGAAGCATCAGTGAAACTTCATGCAGAAATGAAAGATAGCTTCACACATTATGCCCCTAAGTTGTGGGGTGAACAATCGCAGTGGACGATTCCTGTCAACCCAGAAATGATGCTAACCAACGCAACCTACACTGCTGATTACTGGCACGATTATGCTGGGCGTGGAACCACATTTTCTTACTACATAGCACCACCTAAATCTTTGGCGGAATCACGCTCGACGACATACATCAAAGGTATTCTCGATGCAGACGGAAATCCAATGTTTGGCGACTATGATTATACCATTCACGTCCCTGCTAATGTGCCAGCGGAGCGTTTTTGGTCATTTCTAACTTACTCTATGGAAACGGGTAGTTTTATCTATGAGGCTGACCGTTTAGGTTGGGCATCCAATGAGCCAGAGATGGCATTTAACCAAGATGGAAGCACTGACATTTACTGGTCTTCAGACTGTGAAAGTAGAGGTTACACCAATTGTATGCCAATTACTAAAGGCGAACAGTTCTTTACTTTATTTAGGCTTTACGGTCCCCAAGCTGATTTTTTTAATGGCAACTTTGTGTTAGATGATATTCAACGTATTGATACCGGCGTTTTTCAAGGTAGTTGTCATCATTTGCTTGCTTATTAAGCAGCTTCTCTTTCTGGATTTAGGTGGACTTCGCCAACAGGCTCACAGTTCC